>JAUTXJ010000009.1 GCA_030838075.1 Acidobacteriaceae bacterium | reverse complement strand
ATCCGGCGCACTTTACGCGCCCTTCACTTTCGCCGGCCCCGGTGCCACCCATCCCTTCGGCATCAACGTAGTCGCCAGATCCACTCCCGAAAGGTCTACACCTGTCAAATCCGTCTCCCGCAAAATCGCCACACCCATATCAGCGCCCGTAAACTTTGCCCCTGCGATATTCGCCAATCTAAAATTTGTATTCCGCAAAAGAGCCCGTTCGAAATTCACATTGGAAAGGTCGCATCGGAAAAACTCAATCCCGCTCGCCTGTGCTTCCGACAAATCCGCCCCCGGCAAAATCGCCTCCGTCAGATCCGAATTGCGCAAATCCACTCCACGCATCTTGGATCCCGACAAATCCGCGCCAGGCAGTTTCGCCTTTCGCAGGTCGCTGCCCGCCAAATTAGCGCCCGTTAATATCGCGCCGCTGAGATTCACTCCGCTCAAATCCGCCCCAGACAAATCCGCCCCGGCTAGATTTGCGCGCTCCCCGCCATCCTGCCCGCGAAAAAATCGCTCGTGCGCCTCCAGAATCTCCGTCAACTTCTTCCCGTTGTGGGTAATGCCCTTCGCCTTCTTCAATCCCATCGTCAATTACCCTCGATCGCTTTTTCCCACTCAAGCAACAAATGTTACCAATCCAGCTTCCAACTGTTCCACCACTGAAGACTTTACCGAAAATGCCGTCGTTACGGAACCGCTACAACGTTCCCCTCGGCACCTGCTTCGAACCACTGTGGTAGTGTGAATCTATCGTGCTACATCGCTCGTTAATTTCGATTTTCTTCGCAGCCATGCTGCTGTCAGCTATCGCCACATCTCAAAACCTACAGCGAGAAGATGAGATCGTCGCCAGCCTTGCCGGCGGCCGCGTCATCGCTCACGTGGCAAAAGACAACGTCATCGTCTTCGCCGCCATCAATCAGCCCGTAGAACAAAATTCTGTCCCGCCTCGCGTCTTGCAGCTGGATGCCACGCATGTCGGCGTCCTGCTCGGTGCCTCAGAATGGCAAATCCCTTCCGCACCCGATCCCGTTCGCCTCGATCGCAATTATCAAAGCATCGCGCAATCCCCCAACAATCAGCACTACGCGCCATATCCGGGCGAAGCGGCTCCCGATCTAGAAACCATCGGCGTCGCCTTCCTCGAAAAACTTCGGCCGCTCGTCGCGCAACTTCACCACAAGCTGGATTTTCGCCCCGACGACGCGCTTTTCGAATTAGTCATTCTTGGTTTCGGCCCCGATTACGGCCCCGAAGTCTGGCAAGTGGAATATCGCATTGAGCAGCAACAGGTGGCCACGCGGGGCGAATATTGGCAGACGCGCATCCTCCGCCCTCGCTTCACCCAGCTTTATCCGCCCGAAGGGGGTAAGAAAGCGCCGCACACGCTGGTCGAAGCGCGCTATCCCCCCGAAGATCCTGGCGTCCTCGCCAGCAAAGTAGTAACGCAAAACAACGAACCACCTCTGATCGCTTTAATCCAGGCTGGCGATCCAGAGCTTTCCCGTCTGCGTTCCGGCGATCCCAAATTTGCCAAAGTCATGGATGCCATCGACCGCGGCCAGGCGCAAAAAGTTTCCGCTAACGACTCCGCCGATTTTCTGCGCGCAGCTTTACCTTTAATCTCCGGCGGCAACAAGTTTTTTCTCGGCACCATGGAAGAACAGCATGGTTTTGACTGGATTGTTCCGCCAGATGAACCCGTCCAGAAATCCGACGACAAAACACGCCTACCCGGCGCGCCTTCACTTCGCAAAAAGCCCACTCCGTGAGACTTCCGCAAATGGCAAAGGCCGCGGCGAAACCTTTTCAATCGTGTCGCCCCTACGAATCGCTCCGCCTTTCAGCACCCGGCATAACATACCTCGGCGCCCGCGCATCTCGCGCCGCAATCCTGGCCGTATTTTTTTCAGCTGATCGCATGGATGGCAAATCTCGCTCACTTGCAAACGCACTTCGCCAGCGCGCAGCTCCTGCTTTATCGCCAAGCTGTTGACATCGATTCCGTCGGTCGTAATATTTTCGCGCACGCTCCCTGGCCGCAAATCCATCGCGTCCAGAGTTTCTCGGTCCACAAGCAGCACTTGTCTAAGACCACCGCCCACACGCGCGTGCGCGCAACCTTCCAGCCCCACATTTGTAACCACCCGCACTTCTTCAAGCTCTTCCATCGGAAGCCGTTTCTTCGGCGCACGAAAAATATGCAAAATCTTCGCCATAAAAATTGCCTCGCCAATTATCGCCACTAGGTACAGCCAAACTCAAAAGTGCGGAGGGTGGCCCACCCTCGGCTTTTTGGAGGGTGGGTTTTGTGACGTGGGAACATCATTAATCGTTCCCCCACTCACGCTCACATGAGCTCCAATATCTTTCCTGAAGTGCACGCCCGCAAAATGAATCTTCTGTGCCGCTTCGTAAACACGACCGAGCGCCTCGTCCAAATTCGTACCCGCAGCCGTTACGCCCAGCACCCGCCCACCACTGGTCACAATTTTATCCCCATCGAATTTCGTTCCCGCATGCAACACCTTCACTCCGCGCCCCGCATCTGCCTCGCGCAACCCCGTAATTTCCTTCCCGGTCTCAAATTTCCCCGGATAACCGCCCGACGTCATCACCACGCACGCGCTCGCGCCGCTCTTCCATTTTAATTTCGACGCATCCACGCGTCCCGCCGCCACATCCGCCAACACCTCCGCCAAATCAAAATCCATGCGCGCTACGATCGCTTGCGTCTCCGGATCGCCCAGGCGGCAATTAAACTCCAGAACCTTCGGCCCGGTCGCAGTCAACATTACCCCGATATACAAAAACCCCTGGTAGCAAATTCCATTAGCCGCCAGCCCCTGCAGCGTCGGCGCCACAATTTGCACTACGATTTTCTCGCGTAACCCACTGGGCAATAATTCATCGCTCGAATACGCTCCCATCCCACCCGTATTCGGCCCTTCATTCCCATCAAAAACTCGTTTGTGGTCGCGCGTGGGCACCAGCGCCGCGTAGCGCTCGCCATCCGTAAAAATAATACACGACAGCTCCTCGCCTTCGAGCGTCTCTTCCAGCAGAATCCGCCCTCCACCCGCTCCCAGTTCCTGTTTCTCCATCACGCTGGTAATAAAACTCTTCGCCGCCTCTTTATCCGGCGCCAGGAAAACCCCTTTGCCCGCGCACAACCCATCCGCTTTCATCACCACTGGCCATTTCACTTTTTCCAGTGCTGCGTTCGCTTTGTCCGCGGATTCGAACGCCCCGTACATCTCCGCGGTAGGAATATTGTGGCGCTGCAAAAACTCTTTTGAAAAAATCTTGCTGCCTTCCAACTTCGCCGCCTGTCGCGTAGGGCCCACAATTGCCCAGTTTCGCACCGCAAACGCATCCGCAATTCCGTTCACCAGCGGCAACTCCGGCCCCGTCACCGTCAAGTCCGGACGAATTTTCTCAGCCAGCGCGACCAATGCCGCGACGTCGCCCGAGTCCACATTCACGCATTCCGCTTCCGCCGAAATACCGGCGTTCCCGGGAGCGCACCAAATCTTCGTGACCCTCGAGCTCTGCTTCAGTTTCCACGCCAACGCATGCTCCCGCCCGCCGCCACCAATCAGCAACACCTTCATGCTCTGGCCCTCATCGTCATCATCGGGTCACACTGACTCCGTCGCTATTATAGACGGAAATTAAAATCGCAAATTTGCACCAGGAACTCAGCAGGTGAGAATTTTACAGAGGATATCAAAAAAGAATTATTGCCAACCGTCAACCGATCTAAGAAGCTCGCCCTGCCGCCCGAATCGGAATCGTAATCCCGGAAGTCATATCCGATGACGCCAGCATGTGGCATCGCCCGTCAAAAATTCCGCCCGGATCCACCACCATGCACGGCACATGCACTTCACCAGTAACCACGCCCTTGGCCTGAATCTCCACGCGCCCTTTCGCGAAAATCACGCCGTCGAATCGCCCTGCAATTACCACGCGATTGCCTTCAATCTGCCCTTCAACCTTGGCGCCTTCGCCCAATATTACGGTGTGCTCCGAAATAATATTGCCCTTCACGATTCCGTTAATGCGAAAAGTCCCGCTGACCTGCAGCGTGCCTTCCAGCGTCACCCCTTGATCAATAAATCCGGTCCATTCTTCGGTGACGTTGTTACTCGATGCGCTGGGCCATTTCCAGGCCATGAAAACCCCCTCGGCAGAACCTCCTCTACTTTAGTCCCGCGCGCCATCAAGTCAACGCAACCCATTCCCAAAGTGTCGAATGCACCGCCTGAACTGAAGGCCAGTGCTCTTATCCGCCCGCAATCGCCCCGATTATCAAAAGCGGCTCTGCACCAGAAGCGACCGCGTCCGGCAGCGGTGCATCCACGGAATCGTGCGACAAATCTTCACCGCATGCGAAGAATCGCAAAAACGGCCGCCGCTCCTGTGTAACGTGCTCGCGAATCGTCCCTCGCAGCATCGGGAATTGCGCCTCCAAGGCATCCAGCACGGTACGCACCGTCACCGTGCCTTGCACCTCAAGCTGCACTTCGCCGTGAAAAGACGCGAGCGTCCGCAAATGCGCCGGCATCACCACGCGAATCATGCCAACGTCTGCACCTCAACGGAGAGCACCGCCGGAAGATCGCGCACAATAGGCTTCCAGTTATCTCCGGCATCAGCCGACGCATAAACCTGTCCGCCGGTCGTGCCAAAATATACGCCGCACGAATCCAGGGAGTCCACCGCCATCGCGTCGCGCAACACATTCACGTAACAATCGCTCTGCGGCAGACCCCGCGTCAGCGCTTCCCATTCATTACCGCCGGTCTTGCTGCGGTACACACGCAGTTTCCCGTCCGGCGGATAATGCTCCGAGTCGCTCTTGATGGGCACCACGTAGATCGTCTCCGGATCGTGCGCGTGCACATCGATGACAAACCCAAAATCAGTGGGCAAATTACCGCTAACTTCCTGCCACGAATCTCCGCCATTGTCGCTGCGCATCACGTCCCAGTGTTTCTGCATAAAAAGCACGCCAGGCCGCGACTGGTGCATCGCAATGTGATGAACGCAATGCCCCACCTCAGCCTCCGGATCAGGAATATATAACGACTTCAATCCCTTGTTGATGGGCTGCCAGGTTTCGCCTCCATCATCCGTCCGAAACGCGCCTGCAGCAGAAATCGCGATAAACATCCGATCCGGATTCTTGGGATCCTGAATAATCGAATGCAAACACATCCCTCCCGCACCCGGCTGCCAGCGTGGCCCCGAACCATGCTTCCTCAATCCCGAAAGCTCTTCCCAGTTTTGTCCGCCATCTTGCGACCGAAACAGTGCCGCGTCCTCAATCCCAGCATGCACCGTATCCGGATCAGTCAACGACGGCTCCAAATGCCACACCCGCTTGAACTCCCACGGGTGCGGCTTCCCGTCATACCATTGGTGCGTACCCGGAACTCCGTCATAGATAAATTTGTTGCCGACAGGCTCCCACGTCTTGCCGCCGTCGTTCGATCGCTGAATCATTTGACCGAACCATCCGCTGCACTGTGATGCATACAGCCTGTTGGGATCCGCCGGAGATCCCTTCACGTGATAAATTTCCCAGCCCGCAAAATGCGGCCCGCTGACATCCCAGTTCTCACGCCTTCCGTCTGAAGTAAGAACAAATGCGCCCTTCCGCGTTCCCACCAGAACTCGTACTCCGCTCATTCGCATCCTCCAGGATCGCTCTTTATAAAGACGCTGAAAAGGTCCAATAATTTCAGCCATATTTTGTCAGATCACTTGTTAATTGCAAGTGAAAAGATTATGCTTTCGCAATGCACCGAAGTCACCCGCGCACCAAGTTCCGCTCCGGGTGTCCCTTGAACGCTTCCGTCGAAATCCTCGGCGATCGCTGGTCCCTGCTGATCATTCGCGACATGATGCTGCGCGGCCTTCGCAGCTACACTCAATTTCTTGATTCCTACGAACACATCGCTACAAATATCCTCGCGCATCGATTAAAGAAGTTGGAAGCCTACGGAATTATCGCCACGCACCAGGACCCGCTAGACGGAAGAAAGCTAATTTACACTCTCACGCAAAAAGGAATGGATCTGGCGCCCATCCTAACAGAAATGGTTCTCTGGGCCGCGGCTCACGAAGACACGCAAAATCCCGAGCTGATTCGCCAAATTAAAAAAGACAAACAAAAATTCATTGCCGCAGTCCGCCAAAAATGGGTAGAAAATTCATCGCATACGGACTAAAGGAAGGGAATTGCTAAGCTATTTCGATAGGGTGATCGTCGCGACGCGAAGGAACGCTCACTTCGGGAATACAGCAATTGTATTCTTGCTGAACCGCTGAGCTCGCTACTTCATCAGCTGGTCGTAAAGCCTCATCAAATGCGGCTCGTCATAAAACTCAATAATCAATTGTCCCGGATGCGTTTTCGTATGCGGCCGCAGCATAATCTTCGTCCCGAGGCTGCGCTGAAGTTCATCGATAGCCGACCGGGTGTTCGCATCCGATTCTTCCCTGGCCAATGGAGCTCGATTCCGCGCGCGCCTGGCCGCCAATCGCTCAATCTGCCTTACCGTCAGGCCCCCGCGCGACGCTCTATGAGCGAAGCGCATCCGCAGCGGCGAATCCGGCACCGCCAACAGCGCGCGCCCATGCCCCGCGGTAAGTTTTCCTTCTTCAATCCATTCCTGAATCGTCGATTCCAGCTTTAGAAGCCGAATCGAGTTTGCCACGGTAGTCCGGTCTTTCCCGGTGCGCTCGGCCACCATTTCCGGCGTCATATTAAATTCCGTGATCAAGCGATCAAACGCCCGCGCCGACTCGATAGGGTTGAGATCCTCGCGCTGAATGTTTTCAACCAGCGTCATTTCCAGTGCAAGTTCATCGCGAACTTCGCGAACAATCGCCGGCACTTTCG
>JAUTXJ010000426.1 GCA_030838075.1 Acidobacteriaceae bacterium | reverse complement strand
AGAAAGTTGGTGGCATAAGTATTTCCGATCAGCAGCATCAGCGCACTCTTTCGCGAAATGGTTTCGACACAGTACGTTGGACCCGGGGCTGAATCTCCCAAAATGTAGATGCCCCCGATTGGGAGTGTTCGTTCTTCGAATCGTGTTTCACCATCTCCCCCTAAATTTAAGCACCGTTTATCCCAAAAGGGCATAATGGGCGGCAAAGCCTCCGGCGAACCGTAAAGTAATTTCACTGAATCGGGCCACAGGTTTACGCGTGGATACGCCGGAACCATTCGAAATTCATTTCCAAACTCAACCAGAGCCACGATGTCATCGGATAACACCGCATATCCCCGCCGTGCAAAGGCGGCTGCCGTCGTGGATTTTCCCGCCCCTTCGGGGCCCACAAAAACCACTGCACGGTCGCTGACGCTCACCGCACTGGCATGAAGACAGACTATTCCGCGAAGCCTCAGCAGCAATCCTAGAATCGGCCCAACTAAGTAACTCTGAGTGTTCTCGAGCGAGGAGTTCGCGGGCCAACGGGCCCACAGTGTTTGAAAGCTATGATCCAGCCAGAATTCTACGCCGTCACAGTACAACACCCGCAAGAATTTGCCATTGTCGATGTCCCAGATTTCAACATCTGGCTTTCCGGTCTCACCAGTATACGGACTTGCGTATCTCAGTGTACGTACACTATCGGAGGAATGCCGGATCGGCAAAGTTCCGAGCTTGATCAGGACGTCTGGAGGAGCAGTAGGTGAGATTGGGAGAAGCGGCGCGATGGGCAGGTTAGAGCTGAGCGAAAGTCCGTATGCGACGTAATAATATGACTGCCTATGGGTGTGAAAAGTCACTCTTCGGAACAATCTCACTGAAGGTTGAACGGGCTGATGGTTGCGACTCGAAAAGATTACAAGCCCGTGTGGGTCATAAATTGAATACTTCCACCGTCAGGCATCTTTGTCATGCCCAGGGTGCCCGTCAGTTCTTTCACCGCACCATAAACGACTAACGTCGGTTTCGAATAAGATTTTTCAGGTTTCTTGTCCGGCTTTGACATTAACTCTCCACATTTCAGAGTTGCGACCGCAGCCGCCATACCGAGGGCCCTGCGACTCAAAAAACCTCGTGCTCGATTCTACCATAAAAGTTACCCAGCCACGACCGACTCGATCGTTTTCATTCCCCTACCTACGACTTCCAAATTGTCCGCGCCTGCGGCACCGACTATCCGGCGTTACCTTTCCACCTGTTTCCTCCTTCCTTTTAAGTTTATCTGCGATCACCCTATGCCCTTTAACCAAAGGCTCAGGCAGTAGGGTCGAAACTGTTCGTTCTGAGTCCTATGACCGAAATTGCCAAGGCCATTTGGGTCGACGAATTCGCATATTCGTCCGTCCAAGTTGGTCCCATTCAACCACTCCGTCGTACCTAATCCAACCTTTGCTACCGCCGGGTGTGCTGAAAGTGGGGTCTTGGGTCGTAACAAAACCTCTTGAGGTAGCTTGCCTGCCATTGATTTCCGCGACAGCATTTTTTTGTAAGCCCATGGGAAAACGGGGATGGCCAACAGGTATTCCACCAATCTTAGATCGACAAACGGATATCTAATTTCCACTTGTGCATGTGTCACTCCCGGATCATGCATCTCAAACATACGGGTCCACTCGGGAAGGAGCATCGATGCATGGGCTTTAGGCCGTACCAAGTGCTGTTCAGCGGGAAACAACAGTTTGCTGCATTCCGCCCACCGCTCTTCGAGTTTCGCTCGCTTGGCGAACTCCGGCGCGATCCAAGCGGGTATCCCAGCGTTTCCGCGCATTTGCGCGAAAATCGACCGAATCCTTTGGGCTACGCCGCGCCAAGGCAAGGGCCTCACCCATAGAAACCACGCTGTTTCGGTAAGTAAACGTCCCCATTCGCCGGTGCGGCGCAATTCCTTTATGTATGGCCACATTTGGAAATACATCAAATTATCGGCGCCTTCGCCAAACAGTGCTGCGCGGCAATCCACCGCAATCGTGTCACAAACGTCCAACCCTCCGGATGACAACGGATCATCGTTCGGTTCCGGAAAACGATATCTTGCGTGTTCCCAGTTTTCGAATAATTGGACGTGATCAACCGGCATGTATTTGTTCGGAATGCCAAGATAGCGAGCCACCTTAGTTGCATAAAAGCGTTCATCATCCCGGATTAGGGAATCGTAACCCACCGTATAACTGCTAAGAGCCGGGCTCCCGCCGCGATTTGTTGCAATTTCCCTGGCTGTCGCGGCCACCGCTCCAGAGTCTAGTCCGCCACTCAACAAAATGCCGACTCTGTCCGTGCGCAGTCTATCCTCAACGGCTGCCCGCAAAAGTTCGGCAAATCGTTCTAGATACTCATCCGACCGCGCATATCGAATTCGGCCCTCAGTGGGCGGCTGCCAGTAGTTTTTTATTTCTAATTTATCGCGTGAGACGGCCAGCCAATGGGCCGGCGGCAATCGCTGAATGTCCCGGAAAGTTGTCGTGCCTTTGTTGTAATTCAACCCAAACAACAAAAAATCGCCGATAGCCGCCTCGTTTAATGTCCCCATCACCATCGGGTGCTGTCTCAGGCAGTTAAGAGTGTTGCTGAATACGAAGACCTTGCCTAGATCCCCGTAATAAAACGGCTTGACTCCCATTTGATCGCGGGCGCAAAAAAGCGTCTTCGCCTCCGCGTCCCATATCCCAAACGAGAAGTCGCCTCGTAGATGGTCAACACAATCTCGTCCCCACGCTGCATAGGTGTGCAGGATCAGCATGGCGTCGGAAGCTTCCGATGCGACGCACTTGCCATTGGCCCGCGTCAGTTTTTCTGATAGTTCGCTTCTGCAATCCAAACGCACATCAGCTGTTATCCATAACTTACCCAATCGGGCTGGTTGTCTATCGTCGGGGACCACCTCCGTCGTGCGAAGCATGGCGTGTCCGAGTCCAATGCCGTCAGTTGCAAATGAGTCCATCTCGTCCGGTCCACGGTAGGCCATAAACTTCGTTATGGCTTGCAGTTGTCCACTGTCTATCGCCACCCCGGTGCGGTTGAATATACCCACGATCCCGCTCATAGGCTGCTCTGGTCGCGTGTGATTTGCCGTATCTCGCGTGTCAACAAGGTCTTAGGACTCGATAACCTAATCTTAGCCATTTATGTGAAGAAATGTTCCATAATGGTACAGTGCGCCCATTTATCGATGTGTGCAAGTGTTACCCTATCAATTACTTACAGGATGTCAGCCTTTGCGTCTGGGGTCATTAAATTGCTCTAACTCTATCAGGAGGCCCTATGAATCATTTATTTCAAGTACTTACTCTTGTCTTTGCCGCAACATTTCTCGGTGCCGGAGCTGCATCTGCTGATACCTTGCAATTTACCCTGGCTGGTCCAGTTTCAGCCAGCTTTGAGCTGTCCTCTGGTCCGCTATCCATCAACCCAGTTGACACCAGTGATGGCTTCGGCTTCAGAATTATGCCCGCGAACTTGGTGGTGAATGGTGCCTCCTCCGGCGACTTTCTGGCCTTTTTTAACGAGGCATTTGCCGGCGGTTTCGGCATCTTTGCATCGGGCACGGAAATGATTGCGTACGCAACAGGACCTCAAATTTATGGAGGCACCGAACTTAACCCAACATTCGCTCCAGGGGTGTTCACCTTAGATGACAGCGTCACGGGCACGCCCGTACCCGGCGCCTACACCTTGACGGTTACTGATCTTACGACCGTTTCGACCCCAGAGCCCTCGGTCACCGTTCTTCTGGCCATTGGTCTTTTGGCTGTCGGACTGGCGCTATTGCGCTTTAAGCCAAACCTCAGCGTCAGTGCTAGCTAACTTTCGGGACCTCCCATAGCGGCAGCGCCCTTCGGGCGCATGCCGCTATTTTTTTGCCGCCTTAAGCATCGGGAACACTTCGTCGAACGCCGCGTAATGCTGATGCGGTTCCTCTGCCTCGTTCAACGCCGCCCCGTCACATTCCACCCAAGCATGCGCCTCAAATTTCTCTTCGCTTTTCCGCGTCCCAATCCGCACGCTTGATGCGATTCCTTGTCGTCCCAGCAGCCACCACAGCGCTAGAGACTGCTCCAGACACGCAGGGCGACCCCATGTGCGATGTGCAGCCGATCTCACCGTTCGCGCAGTCAAAGCGGTCGATTCTGACTGTGCTCCGCTCGATTGATCTGAAACACCCGGTAGGGCTCTGGGTAGGTGTTTTTGTAGGCTCGACTGCGTTGCGCGAAAGCCGCGAAGCCGCAGGCTAAGTGAAATAAATGGCAACAGCACCGCAGCACGCAGGAAAACCCCGCGCGCCCTTGGTTCCAGCGCCTTAAATCGACGAAGCGGTTCCCACATCGGAAGAGGTCACAGTCAGCAACCCGTTGTCGGCCAATTTTTCCAGCAGCTCGCTCAAGTGTTCGCGAAGCGTCTGAGCGTCGACATCGTACTCATTTAGGAGTGCCTGGTAAGCGGCGTCGATATTTGCCGCCGTCGTCGCTAATTGCCACATCCGCGCGCCGGTTTCGTCCAACCCAAAATAGCGCTCTGTCTCAATATTCAACAGCACCGCTTCCTTATCCAGGAAACGCACCAGCACATGACCAGGTACACTCACCTTATCGCTAAACATCACCATCGCCGACCACCCACCTCGTCAATTGATGTCCCGACTGAAGCTGTAGCAATTGTATCGAATAGCGGCCCGCTGTGTGTGGAATAGCTTACGCTCCCGCCTAAGTCGATTCGAATGTATATATTTCATTCCGTACGCCTATGTAACTTGTAATTAATATATATAAATAGTAAAATCAGGGATGACCGTCGCCCCAGAAGTCCCACGCATCTTATCGCTCTTCACCTGTTCCGTCCTTTTTCGTAGTTCCAACCCGTCTACCTGCCCAAAGTTCCCAAATATCCTCTTCCTTCCGTACTCAGCGATTTCCCTCCCGGCACCAAAAGCCGGGTCCGCAGCTCAACTCTCGTGTTTTCAGCATTTTGTGAACTCTTTGACGCTTTTTGCAACAACAACCCTTTGTTTTCAACGCTTTGTGGACTCTTTTGCGAAAAACACGGGGGGTGGGGGTATATCCATAGGGGTATGAACCGGGTGCATGCCTGACAAAATAGACCGGGAGCATTCCTGACACTGTTACCGCTGTCCCGAGGCAACCGGAAATACTGTGTGCTGGGACGGCGGCATCGGAACGTCGCCCTTACGGTCGCGCCAAAGGATGGAATTCAACACCTGGTTGTTGGCCTCGTCCGCATGGCGCCAGTCCATCGCGGCGGATGCCTTTGCCCCCGGTGCAGTCGCCGCATTGCTCTTGAAGATGAGTCCATTGCGAAGGTTGCTGTCATCCGCTTCAAATGGCTGTCGCCCGGTGCCCGAAAACAGCCCCGACATGATCGGAGCGTACGCGTCATTATGATTCATCGGTGGCAAGCCCAGCAGCGCCTCCATCGTGCGAACCAGGCTTACGGTGGTGAAGAAACCGTGCTCCACGTAGGGATGTTCAACCGAGCCCGGCGCGTATTTACTGATCACCAGCGCAATGCTGCGATGCGCGTCCACGTGATCGGCGCCATCCTGCGCGTCATCTTCAACGATAAAAATTGCCGTGTCATCCCAGTAAGCACTGTGCGAAACCGCATCGACAACGCGGCCCACTGCAAGATCGTTGTCCGCCACCGAAGCAGACGGCGTCGGGAATCCCGGCCGCGTGCCGCTGGTGTGGTCGTTAGGCAAACGCAACAACACGTAACTCGGCAATTCCTGCTCTTTGGTATTCGCTTTCCGAGCGCGCACAAAGCCATCGAATTCGCGCAAAAATTCATCCGCTCGCAGCTGGTCTGGGTAATCGATTTTGAAATCCGCGAAGCGCGGATCGAAATGCCCGCGCAATTCCGGTTTGGTAGCGACGTCGCGCCGCAGCACCGGAATGGGCCAGGGATAAGGACTGGGCGCCCCGTTGGGTTCGCCAGCGCCCGCAGGCAGCGGCTCCCCCTGCTTAATCGCTTTGTGCGCGCAGGGACCTCCTGCTGGAGACGGCGTGCCTTCTGTTGGCGAAGCCTCAGGGGTGAATTTATCTCCGCACCATTCGCTGGCCACGAACTCGCCATAATGGCGATAGCTCAATCCGTGCCGCGCCACGTTGCCCCACAAGTATCCCGTTCCCGGCTCATTAACGTCCGGTTCGTCGTGCTCCAGTGGATATTCATCGGCAACCATGCCCTCGAAATCGTACGTGCGCTCTCGGCCGCGATAGACGATCTGCCAGGTTTTCTCGTTGTAGTCGCCGGCAATCGCCGCAGTGGACCACATGTGGCCGTCACCGGAAACTTCGCCGGAATCGTAAAAGCTGTCGAGCACGCCAAACTGCAAAGCGAGCTTGTGCTCATTAGGCGTGATGTCTGCACCATAAAGAGTGAGCGACGGATCGCCGTTGCCGACCTTCAGATCGCCGAAAATCTGGTCGTACGTTCGGTTTTCTTTGATGATGTAAATCACATGACGAATGGGATTCGCGCCGTCGTGAAATGGCAGAGCTGTTGGATCGGCCAAGAGCTGCATTTGTTCCTGTGCCGCACGCGTAAATTCCGTCAGATTTTTTTCGACATCCGCGAGGTTGATTCGAGCGATCGAGCCGTGAAGCAAAGTGGGGATGTAGGGATGCAATCTCTTTCGCTTGGAAGGCACCTTGGATATGTCGGTCGCGTTTGGACCTGTGCCCAAGCCTTTTCCGGTGGCGATCAGCAAATCGTTATTCGCCACAGCGACGGCGAGCGTGTACCACTCGGTGGGAATGAAGCCCATGGCGCTAAGTGGCTTGCTGATTTGCGGCCGGCCCTCAGTCAACATTCTGGTGTCGAACACCGCGACGGAATCCGTTGCCGCGCTGGCCGCAAACAGACGCTTTCCGTCTTTGCTTTGAGCCAGCGCGTCTGTTTCATTGCCCGAGAATTCTTGCTTCGGAAGATGCGTCGAGAAGAACGCTTGAACTTTGCCGCTGCGCGCGTCAATCGCGGCAACGGAATCGGCATTGGCCAAAGCTACATATAAGAATTTTTCATCCGGAGAAAGAAGCATCGCGGTGGGATGCGAGCCAGGAGCGACAGCGCTTTTTGGCATCAGCAGCGGGATGCGCCGAACCACAGTTTTTTTAACCAGGTCAAGCTCGGCGACCTGTGAAGCATTCCACAAACTGCACCACGCGCGGCGGCCGTCGCGAGTCGCCACCACGGTATACGGAAAAGACGAAGGCATGAAGCGATGCGTGCTTAGATCGAACTGCGCCAAGTCTTTTCCGGATTCCGAATCAAGCACGATCACGTTGTCCGATAGATTGTTGGCAACCAGCAACTGGTCTTTTTGATCGGCCGTTCCTGAGATAACAGCGAGTCCGGCCGGATAGGGAATGGCGCGCGACGCTGGGAGGTTGCCGAAGCCGCGAGCGACATGCGTCCCTGCGGGGACGGGCTGCAAAGCTATTTTAATAAAACGATCAGGAGTGAGTTTGCCCTGCTCAAAGCGATACACCGCAATACCATTGCCGGTATTTCCCGGTTTCTCGCCGGTGGGATCGCTGATCGAGCCGAGTGAAGCGTACAGGTGGGTGCCATCGGAACTGAAAGCCAGCCCGAGAAAATAACTTTGGTGCGCTTCTTCACCAAGCCGGTCTTCTGGAAAATCCGCGACTTGGTTTGTCTGCAGATCCAGGATGGCGATGGACTGTTTCATACCCGATTCGGCGGTGCCAAATCCGTTGTTCAGCAGTGCGGCGTAGCGCCCGTCCGGACTCAACGCGATTGTTTCTGGGAAGCCGTTGGTACGTTGCGGCGCGCCAGGAGTTGGCTTGATCAGCGCTTTGCTGGTGGGAAGCCGCGTGCGTTCTTGTTCTTGGCTCCGACCGAGTTCTACACAAATAATGGAACAGAAAAGCAGAAAGATAATTTTCAGTCCCGCGGACAAGCCAGCCTCCACCGAGCCGTGATGGAGTCGGCCCGTAGCGATCAATGTGACTGACAATTGAATCGCGGAATGCCCGGAAGCACAAGTTACAAAGCTGCCACAATTAAAATCCGCGCGGCCACGATGTTGACAAAAATGCTTCCGGCTACAACGCAACTGAAGCCGCGAAGTTCAGAATTATTTCAATTTCGTGCCTGGCGAACTGCCGGAAGCGGTTGCCTTAGTGTTGCCTTCGAGGTTGAACGCCGTGTTGACCATACCGAAGTGCGAAAAAGCCTGTGGGAAATTTCCAAGGAGGCGGCGGTCCACGGGATCGTATTCTTCGGACAGTAAGCCCAGATCGTTGCGAATTGCTAATACGCGTTCAAACACTTCGCGCGCTTCTTGAAGGCGTCCCTGGAAGGCGTAATTGTCCGCGAGCCAGAGAGTGCACGGAATAAAAGCGGCCTCGCCGTGCGGCAAGCCGTCAACGGCAGGGTCGAGAGTATAGCGGTTAACGAAGCCATTATCGGAAAGCAGATGCTTTTCTATAGCATCAACGGTTCCGCAAAGGCGTGGATCGTTGGCCGGAAGAAAGCCCACAATCGCCATCATCAATAAGCTGGCATCGAGATGTTTTGAGCCGTAAAACTGTACGAAGGAATTCAGGTCAGCATCGAAGCCGTTGTTGCAGACGTCCGCATGAATTTTATCGCGAAGGTTTCGCCATTTTTCCGCAGCGGGATCGGGCACCCAACCTTGTTCGACACTCTTTACGGCGCGATCCATGGCCACCCACGCCATCATTTTTGAATGGGTAAAATGTCTGCGAGGGCCGCGAACTTCCCAAATTCCCTCATCAGGCTCTTCCCACGAAGTTTCTAGGTGGTCGAGGAGAGCGCGTCCAATTCCGGGGGACACGTCTTTATTATCGGGCTTAATGCCTGCCTCGCGGCAAAGATAAAGTGTGTCAATGATTTCGCCGTAGACATCAAGTTGAAGCTGATTGTAAGCGGCGTTGCCGATTCGCACCGGCGCGGAATTTTCGTAGCCCGGAAGCCACGGAAGTTCCAGTTCCGTGAGACGCCGTTCGCCGCGCAACCCATAAACAATGTTGAGTTCGGAGGGCTTGCCGGCAACCGCGCGCATGATCCATTCGCGCCAATCGCGCGCTTCCTCAAGATATCCAGCGATAATCAGCGCGTGAAGTGAGAGCGTGGCGTCACGCACCCAGCAGAATCTATAGTCCCAGTTGCGAACACCGCCAATCAATTCGGGAAGGGAAGTCGTGGGGGCAGCGACGATGGCACCGGTGGGGGCATAGGTCAGAGCCTTTAAAGTGATGAGCGAGCGGGTCACCGCGAGTTTCGATGGTCCCGCAAAGGTGCAACGTCCGGCCCACTCGCGCCACCATTTTTCGGTGTCGGCGATGGTCTTCTCAAAGTCAAGAAACTGAGGCTCATCTCGGTGCGACGCATACCAACAAAGCTCGAATGGAATTTTCTCTCCGGCAGAAACCGTGAACTTGGAGGTGGTATGAAAATTCTCGCCGCAAAGCTCGACGGGGGTACGCAGGCGTAGGGTGTCAGGTCCGGCGATGGCGATGAGACCGTCATCCGTTTTGCGCACCCAGGGAACGATTGATCCGTAATCAAAGCGAATAGCCAACGCCATTTTCATGGGCACTTTGCCGCTCTGACCGACAACCTGGCGCAAGAGATCAGGGGTGTTGGTAGTGGGCGTCATGCAATCGACGAGCGTTACGGTGCCAGATTCCGTTTCGAAAGTCGTTTCAAGGATAAGGGTGTCCTCCCGATACCGGCGATGGATGCGCTTGATTGGGCAGTCGGGCGTTATCAGCCAGTAGCCGTGTTCAGAGATGCCGAGGAGTGCGGCGAAGCAGGCGGCGGAATCGAAACTGGGAAGACACAGCCAATCGATAGAACCCTCGCGCGAAACTAACGCGGCGGTATGGCAATCGCCGATCATCCCGTAATCTTCGATTCGCAATGACACGCTCGATGCTCCTTTGAAACAATTACTAGGATTCACGACCGGGCGGTTTGGGTAGAGCCCATGATCGAAGGCAGCGTCTTTTCCGATCATTCCAGTCAGTCTATTGGTATTAAGTCCCGGAGGTACAGGAAACTAGATCGTCAGAGGGATGGCATGTTGTACCTCGATGATAGTGTCCCCTTTTGTCCTCAATAGAAATGTCCCCCTAATAGGGCCTCCGAAGGGAGGTCAGATTGGGGCGGACAGAGATGAGCAAGAGAGAGTTAGGAAGAGTGGAAGTGCTAGCGCGTGTGCGCAGCAAACAGCTGGGGGTAGTGGACG
>JAUTXJ010000374.1 GCA_030838075.1 Acidobacteriaceae bacterium | reverse complement strand
CCATATTCAAAAACACCGACGGAATGCCATTCGCGAAAAGTGATCTCACCGTAATCGCTGCGGCTTAACGTGCCGGCAGAGCCGCTTTCCTGCTGGGCGCCATAGACCCAATAGGGAAAGCGATTGTCAGTGGTCACGTGATAAAACTGGGCTGTTGGCTGGTTGTACCAGGAGCTCCATGTTGCGCCGCCGTTGACGCTGATAACCGCGCCCTGATCAGAAGTCAGCGCAATGATTTGCGGATTTTCTTTGCTGATCCACCAACGTTGGTAGTCATCGCCGCCGGGAGCGCCCTTGAACCCCACAAATGATTTCGCGCCATCGGTGGATTTCCACGACGAGGTGTTGGCCACATAAACTATGTCGGGGTTATCAGGAGCCACCGCGATTCCCATCGCGCCCGGCCCACGGCCACCGATGCGGTGGTCGTCATTTACTTTCGTCCAGGACTCGCCAGTGTCATCTGAACGGTAGATTCCGGCGTGCTCCTTTTTTGCTTCGATCGTGGCGTATAGGCGATTCGGTTGGCTGGTGGAAACAGCGATGCCGATGCGCCCAAGTCCATCTTGAGCAGCCGGCAGCCCCGCGGTCAGCGGATTCCAGGTGTCTCCTCCATCGGTAGATTTGAATAAACCGCTACCCCCAGTGATAAAGGATTCGCCGCTACGAATTTCCCACGGGGCGACGCGCGCCGCCCATAACACCGCATAGACGATGCGTGGATTCGACGAGTCGAGTACCAAGTCAGCGGCCCCGGTATTCTCGTCCTTGTATAAGACCTTCTGAAAGGTCTGGCCGCCATCCGTGGAACGAAAAACGCCGCGTTCCGGATTTGGCCCGTAGGGGTGACCTAGCGCTGCCACGAACAAGCGGTTCGAATCGTGCGGATCCACGACAATGGACGCGATCTGCTGGGCATCCCGCAGCCCGAGATGCGTCCAGGTTTTGCCGGCGTCGGTCGATTTGTAAATTCCATCGCCGGTGGACAAATCGGGGCGTTGTAATCCTTCACCGCTGCCAACGTAAATCACATTAGGATCATATTCAGAAACCGCCAGGGCTCCCACGGAACCGGTAGGTTGATCGTCAAAAATGGGCATCCAGGTATTGCCAAAATCCGTGGTCTTCCATACGCCACCGTCCACCGCCGCCATGTAAAAAATATTAGGTTGGTGAGCGACACCGCTGATCGCCACCGTACGGCCAGCGCGAAATGGACCAATACTGCGCCAGCGCATCTCGTGAAAAAAGTTGAGCGCAAATTCCCTGGAGGCCGAGGAGTCTTGTTGATTGGCGCGAATATCTTGAGCACACGCGCTACCGGCAATTTGTAGGGCGAGCATTATACCGTAAGCCAAAACCATCGCAATTTTTAACCTGCGCATAGAATTCCTCCGCGAAATGAAAACGATTTGCTTTAAGTTTCATTAGCCACTGAAGTTGCCGTGGCCACGTCTTGAGAATTCTCGTCTGCCACGGGCACTATTCGCCGGCGGTCTTCACAGCAGCATGCTCTGGGGGCGTAGCTGGCGCAGTGTCGCCTTTGATGTAGTGGTTGTACCAGGCCAGGTAGCGCTCCAGACGGTCCTTGATGTGTGATGGCGTCGAAAACTCGTGATACTCATCTGGATAAACCACCAGCTCAGTAGTGCGGCCCAAACTCTTTAGTGCCTGATACATCTGCTCGCCATTAATGATGGGGACATTCCAATCGATATTGCCGCCCATAATCAGCGTCGGGGTGGTGATACTCGCGACGCGGTAAAATGGGGAGAGCCTCTCGTACACAGTTTTCTTTTCCCATGGCCGTCCCAACTCGGTTTCCCAATCGCGCTGATAATGGTCGTGGCCGTAATTGGTCACGTACAGAAATTCGCCAGCGCCAGAGATGGCGGCCTTAAACCGGGTCGTCTGGGTAATGATGAAATTGGTGGATATGCCTCCATACGACCAGCCACCGACCCCTAATTTGTCGGGGTCGGCGATTCCCTGCTCAACTGCGTAGTCAACCATGGCCATGTCGTCCTGAAAATCCTTGTTGCCCCAGTCGGCGAAAATCGCTTGTGCATACTTTTGGCCGTACCCGGTCGAACCGCGCGGGTTGGGAAAAAGTACGGCATAGCCATTTGCCGCAAGCAGCTGTGCCAAGTGCGCAAACTCCGCGTAATACGCCCACACCGGACCACCATGAGGTCGCAGGATCGTCGGGACTTTCTTCCCGGGAATGAAATCGAGCGGTTTATAGAGATAACCGGCGACGGTGGTGCCATCTTTACTTTTGAAGTGAACGTATTCCCCATGTGACAGCTTAAGTTGTGAGAAGAGCGCTTCGTTAATGTGCGTGACCTGGGTCAGTTTGCCGCCGGGAATGGTAAAAATCTCGTCGGGACGGTCGATGGTAGCCACTTGCGCGGCAATGTCTCCCATTTTTGCGACGTTGTAATCATTGACCATCAAGCGGCCGCCGATAGGCCGGGTTATTTCCCCGCCCGCAACAGGTATGCGGCAAAGGTTCTGGGTGCCATCGTCATCGGCAATAAAATAAACGAACTGCCCATCGGGAGAAAAATGCGGTTGCGTGCTCATGCGGTCGAACGATTTAGCGAGAATTTTGGCCTCGCCCCCGTCCACAGAGATAATTGCAAGGTGCCTGGTGCCATATTCGAATACTGAGGGATCGAGCCGCGCGCTATAAGCGATCCATTTGCCATCAGGCGACCAGGCGGGCGAACGGTCTTCGCCGGGGCTTGTGGTGACCTGGGTGACGTGCACGCCTTTGTCAGTGTTGTCCGCTGAAACTATCCAGATGTCTGTGTTGTACGTAGCATCGGGATCCGGTGTGGAACGATTGCTGCTAAAGGCCAGTTGTTTGCCGTCCGGGGACCAGGCGAGTTCCGCGTCGTCATAGTCGCCGGAAGTGATCTGCGTCAAGCTGCGCTTGGCGAGATCAAAAACGTAAAGATGAGTGCGGCGGCGATCCAGGTAGCCGATCTCGTCCTGCTTAAATTGGCGCCGGTCGATAACCCACGGACGCTGCGTCTTCGGTTTTTTCTCCTTGTCGGCCTTAGTTGAATCCGAGTCTTTGTCGGTGTCGTCTTGCTCCTTAAAAGCCTCCTTTTCTTCCAGTGACGCGTCCCGCAGCAGTAACACCAATCGGCTTCCATCGGGAGACCAGGCCAGCTCGTCGACATCTTGTGGCGTGTAGGTGAGCCGCTCTGCTTCGCCACCAAGGCGATTGAGAAGCCAGACTTGCTCTTTGCTCTCATTGCGAGCTGAAAGGAAGGCTATGTATTTTCCATCGGGACTCCATCGCGGGTGAGAAGAGGAAACCCCCGCTGCCGTAAGAGCGATAGGCTCCCCACCGGACGCAAGAACCATCCAGATTCGTTCCTCATTCTTGTCTTTCTTCAGGAGCGGAGTCTTCACCGTATAAGCGATCCAACGGCCATCGGGGCTCAACTGCGGGTCATGCACCTCGTGGATTTGGAAATAGTCATCAATGGTGATGGGGCGCTGCGCTGCAGCAACCGGTGCCAACCACCCGGACGCCAAAACGGAGACTAAAGCCGAGGCAAGGGCCGAACAGAGACGATCAAGCATTCGCAAAAACTCCTGACGAGTTATAGGGCGAGCAAGCGGCGGAGTTTATCACACGAAGGAAGACCGCGTTTTGTAAACCCCAGCACAGCCCAGTCGGGATTTTCAGGAAGCGTTATGACCGGTTGAGTACCAAAAATTGCAAACGCGTAACAATTCATACACAAATCACTGTAAGAGCAGAAAATAATTCGCTCGGGGCGCGGATTTTTCTTGCATGCCGAGATGACTCTTGTATTCTTCGGAATGCGCACTCGCTCCACAGCAGCGCGAGAGTGAGCTTCGCTCGGAGGCCGGAAAGTAAAAATTGAGTTATCTGTCTCTTCCCGCCCAATATCCCGCACAGGCAATTTCCAGCCGGAAAAAACGAATCGCAAAGCTCACCCTCTGGCCGCTTGTGGCTGCGACTTTCTTCATGGTGTCCGGCGGCACTTACGGAACTGAAGAAATCGTAAGCGGCGCGGGCTACGGCCATGGAATCCTGATTTTGCTGTTTTTGCCGGTGCTATGGTGCTTGCCGACCGCCTTCATGATCGGAGAACTGTCCAGCGCACTGCCTGCGGAGGGCGGCTATTACGCGTGGGTACGCCGCGGGCTGGGCAATTTTTGGGGATTCCAGGAAGCGTGGCTGTCTCTGGCCGCCAGCATCTTCGACATGGCCATCTATCCCACCCTGTTTGTTTTCTACCTGAAGCAGATGTCGCCCTGGTTTGGCGTCGGAAATCATGGCGTGCTCGCCGGTCTGTTTGTAGTAATCACCTGCGCCGCTTTGAACCTGGCCGGGATTCGCGTGGTGGGCATTACCTCGCTGTGGCTGTTCTTTTTACTTTCGGTTCCCTTCGCGGTGATTGTGCTGCTGGCTCCCGTGCGGGCTGGTGCGCTTGCTGCTGCTCCGCACGCCACGGAAGTGGGCGCGGGCCTCGGCTTACTTGGCGGTGTGTTAGTGGCCATGTGGAATTACATGGGTTGGGATAACGCGTCGACCATCGCGCAGGAAGTGGAAAGGCCGCAACGCACCTACCCCAGAGCGATGATCGCTGCGGTGATTCTGGTTTCGTTGACCTACGTACTTCCGTTTGCCGCGGTTTATTTTATGGGTGTTCCCGCGACGGCCTTCGCGGAGGACGGCTCGTGGGCCACTGTCGCCGGCCTCGTAGGCGGCAAAGTAATGGGATTCGAGTGGTTGCGCTTCCTGGTGGTGCTTGGCGGCATGATGAGCGCCTTCGGAATGTTCAACGCGCTGGTGATGAGTTACTCACGGTTGCCTCTGGCAATGGCGAGCGACGGCATGTTGCCAAAGGTCTTCGCCAAAACCAGCGCGCGAACGCAGGCCCCATGGGTGGCCATCATTGCATGCGCGACGTGCTGGGCATTGTGCCTTGGGCTGGGATTCAAACGACTGGTGACGCTGGACATCATGCTTTACGGCGCTGCCTTAATGCTGGAGTTTGTGACCCTCGTGGCGCTGCGGATCCGTGAGCCGCAATTGAAGCGCGGGTTTCGGGTCCCGGGTGGATTGGCAGGTGCGATCCTTGCCGGTGTATTCCCCCTCGCATTACTGATGATCGCTTTGG
Organism: Acidobacteriaceae bacterium; assembly: GCA_030838075.1. Lineage (GTDB taxonomy): Bacteria > Acidobacteriota > Terriglobia > Acidiferrales > UBA7541 > Acidiferrum. Next base: position 11,780 of record JAUTXJ010000374.1, on the reverse strand, counting down.
TGCAAAGCGAAAGCCAGTCGGTGCTGGGGATAAACGGTCTTCTTTTTGGTATTGTGATTATCGTGGCGGGTTTCGCGTTGTACGCCTCAACCCGTAGGCTTCGCAAACGTCTCCCAGCGGACGTTACTGCGGAAGTCGTCGAACCAGCCTGATTGAGTTCCTTCCATAAGGCCGACATTAGCCTCCTGTCGCACAAATTAGAATCGGTTCCATCCAAAACTCCGAGGCTTTGAGCTTGGCCGGCTGAGATATACTTCCGGCTCATTCAAGAAGCGTTTTGCGCTCGGAGAACAGCCGGTGAAAATTTCGCGCCTGAAATGGCTGCTGCTTACAGATCTGCCTATCGTTATTGCTTTCGCTTTTGCATTGCCGTCAATTTCGCGGGCTCAAACTAAGAGCGCGACGAACTTCGATGACAAAGTTTTTCAGGAGCTGCGCTGGCGATCCATCGGTCCCCATCGCGGTGGACGCGCCCTCGCGGTCACCGGGGTGCGAGGACAGCCGGAGTTATTTTACTTTGGCTCCGTGGACGGCGGCGTATGGCGAACGAATGACGCGGGACGAACATGGAATCCTATTTTCGATTCGCAGCCGATTGGTTCCATCGGAGCCATCGCTGTTGCGTCTTCAAATTCGGACGTAATCTACGTCGGATCGGGCGAAGCCGATATGCGTTCGGATATCGGCTACGGGAACGGCATGTATAAGTCGACAGATGCCGGCAAATCCTGGACACATATTGGATTGACCGACTCCCGCCAGATCGCACGCATCCTGGTCGATCCAGTCGATCCCAATAGGGTATTTGTCGCTGCACTGGGACACGGGTACGGACCTAACGCTGAGCGGGGCGTGTTTCGATCCAAAGACGGCGGGGCGACGTGGCAACGCATACTGTTTCACGATGAAAACACGGGTGCGATCGATCTGGCATTCGAACCAGGGAATTCGAGCACAATTTACGCCGCTCTGCTTCAGACACGACGGCCGCCCTGGAATGTTTATCCGCCGTCAAAGGGCCCGGGGAGCGGGTTATACCGCTCGAGCGATGGTGGCGATCATTGGGAACAAGTGACCGGTCACGGATTGCCCACCGAAAAACTTGGTCGCTTGGGAATTGCCTTCGCGCCAAGCAATCCAAAGCGCATTTATCTGATCGTTGACGCGAAGGCGGGCGGACTTTACCGCTCAGACGACGGTGGCCAAAACTGGCAGTTGATGTCGCAGGACAAACGCGTATGGGAGCGCGGTTGGTACTTCGGCGAAGTCAGCGTCGACCCTAAGGACCCGGACACGGTGTACCTCCCAAATACAACGGTGTATCGCTCACGCGATGGAGGGAAAACGTTTGTTGCGTTCAAGGGCGCTCCGGGCGGCGATGACTACCACCAATTATGGATCGACCCGGATGAACCACGCCGAATGGTTTTGGGAAGCGATCAAGGAACCATCATCACGCGCAACGGGGGGGAAACCTGGAGCTCTTGGTATAACCAACCAACTGGACAGATGTATCACGTGAGTACCGACAATCGATTCCCATACTGGGTGTACGGCGCGCAGCAGGATAGCGGCTCGATCGCCACGCCGAGTCGCGGAAATTATCGAGCGTTGGGATTTCACGATTGGCACCCGGTCGCCGCAGGCGACGAAAATGGCTACATAGCGCCCGATCCGGAAAATCCTGGGGTGATTTATGGAGGATTTGTAACTCGGCAGGATTTGAGCAATGAACAGGGCCAGGAAATGACACCGACACTGGCGCATCCCGGCAATTACCGAAGGACCTGGACACTGCCGCTCGTATTTTCTCCCATGGATCCGCATGTGCTGTATTTCGGTTCACAAGTATTGTTTCGAACCGCGGATGGAGGCAAGTCCTGGCAAGTGATCAGCCCCGATTTGACGCGGGAAGATCCCGGCGCTCCGCCAAATCTCGATCCTCCGGCGATTGCCGATGCTGGGAAAGAAAAACGTCGCGGAGTGATCTATACAATCGGGCCCTCTTACGTAAGCAAAGGCGAAATTTGGGCTGGCACGGATGATGGCTTGATCCAATTGACTCAGGACGAAGGGAAAACCTGGAGCAATGTCACACCGCCTGAAATTACGGCGTGGAGCAAGGTGACTCACATCGAAGCGTCGCATTCTGAGGCAGGCACAGCATATGTCGCGATTGACCGCCACCGCCTTGACGATTTGCACGCATATTTATATCGCACGCGAAACTTCGGAAAGAATTGGGAATTGATCTCGACCGGAATACCCGAAGGATATTTTTTAAATTGCGTGCGTGAAGATCCGGTAAGAAAAGGTTTGTTATACGCCTGCACCGAAAAAGGTGTATTCGTTTCCTTTGACGATGGTGATCATTGGCAGGCGCTGCAGATGAATCTGCCCACCACCTCGGTGCGTGATCTAGTGATTCATGGCGACGATTTGGTGATCGCAACCCATGGACGGTCGTTTTGGATTTTGGACAACATTGCGCCGCTGCATCAAATTACCGCGGAAGTGGCTCAATCGGCGTCATGGCTTTTCCAACCAAGCACTGCCTATCGCGTGCGGCCCGGAACAGACCAAGGCAGTCCGGTGCCCTTCGACGAGCCGCATGCGGATAATCCTCCGGATGGCACCGTGTTGGATTACTACATCAAGGACACTCAGTCCGCGCCGGTGCAGTTGGAAATTTTTGATTCAGTGGGCGCGCTGGTAAGGCGCTACGCGAGCAATGATGTGCTTCCCAAAACGAAAGCCGAAAACATGCAATTTCCAATGTATTGGGTACACGACCCAGAGCCCCTCTCGGCAGCACCTGGCCCGCACCGCTTTGTTTGGGATTTGCATTACGCGTTTCCCCCTGATGTGCATACTTCGTTTTACGGACCAAAAGCACCGCTGGCGTTACCAGGCAAGTACACCGTCAAGTTAACGGTCAACGGACAAAGCCATTCTCAACAGTTGGTAGTGAAAATGGACCCGCGCGTAAAAACGTCTCAAGCTGACCTCGAGAAAATGTTTGAGGCAGAGTCGCGGGTCGCGAAAAATCTGGCGGATCTTTCGGCCGCGGTGAAGCACGCGCAGGAACTTCAAGCGACTCTGGCCGCGCGCAAAAAAGAAATGCTCTCCAACAGCGAGGCCGCAGAGGCGCTTGCCGCTCTTGATCGTAAAACCTCGGAACTGATGGGCGTTCAGGCAGAAAACGAGTTCGGGGTGTTCGGCTTGAGTGTGCCCGCAACACAAACAGTCACGATACGCGAGGCGTTGCATGCAACAACTGGATTACTGTCCATTGTTCAGAGCGCGGATTCCGCTCCTACCGCGGATGCGGCGCTGGCAATTGAAAAATGGGATAGTGCAACAAAGAGCATCCTGGAGCGCTGGGACGCGCTTTGGCAGCACGACAGGACGCGAGTAAATTCCCTGTTTCAAAAAGCTAATCTAAAACCACTATAATCAGCGGCGGTCGGCAACGCGACATTCCCACCTGGTCAGGGTTATATGGACGAACGACATAAAACCCAGCTCAAGAAAAGGACACCCCATGAACCGCATCTCGAAGCAACTCGCAATAACCGCCAGCTTCATGCTGCTAAGCGTGTTCCCGGCGCTGAGCTATGCGCAAAACAATGCGCCTGACTCGACCCAGGGACAAGCCATGCACGAAAAGCACGGCGACCACAACGCGATGATGGCCAACCTGCACCTCACGGATGACCAGAAAGCGCAAATCAAACAGATCCACGAAGGCATGCGATCGAAAGTCGAAGCGGTGAATAACGACTCTTCGCTCTCGGCCGACCAAAAAGAAGCGAAGATTCGCGACCTGCGGCGTGATACGCACGAGCAGGTGAAAAAGGTCCTCACCCCGGAACAGCGTAAACAATTTGAAGAAAATATGCGCGAGCACCGCGATTCCAAGCAACAGCAACCACCAGCTTCCAAATAACTGATATCGGCCTATTCAGAATAGGGGCGGCCGGTGCAGGCCGTCCCTTTTTCGTTGCATCACATTTCACGCGCCTTAACCAGTGTGGCGAATTTGGTATGCTGCTCCAGGTGAATAATCGCGACGCCAAGCAACCTCGATGGATGATGCATAACAATTTTCGCTATGTTTCGTTCACGCTTTTTCTTTTCTTAGCTGCATTTCTGGCCGTTTCAGGTCAATCTTCCGCGCAAGCCCCGACGGCGACTCCTCCCGCATCGGTTCCCCCGCCAAATGCAAATCCGCAAACTCCAACGCCTTCTTATTCCGATTCTCAGGCCCCGCGTTCTGGACTGAATATCGTGGTGCTCGATCCTGCGCACGGTGGCACAGACACGGGAGCGCGAGGAACTGGCGGAATCCGCGAGAGTGAAATTGTGCTGCAGTTCGCGATGCAGGTGCGTCGCGCTCTCGAAGCACAGGGTTTTCAAGTGATACAAACGCGCATGGCCAATGAAAATCCTTCGTTTGATGACCGCTCAGCGATGGCCAATGCGCAAATTGGTGCGGTATTTGTAAGCTTGCACGTATCGTCCACAGGGCTACCGGGAACCGTCCGCGTCTACGTGAATTCAGAGCTGCCGCCAACCTCGGGAGGACGCGAAGCCGTTGGGCTAATTCCGTGGGATCGCGCACAGGCGCCCTTCCTCGCACTAAGCCACAAGTTGGGAGATTTTGTGCAGGGCAACCTAGCGGTGCGCTTCAGGGGTTCACCCGGCAACGCGCAATCTGCGGCCATCCGTCAACTGCGAACCACTGCGGCTCCAGCCATTGCCGTGGAAATCTCCAGCGTCTCCGTGAACGACCGCGGTGAACTGGATCGCATGGCTCCCGGAGTAGCCGATGCCATTGCTCGCGGCGTCACTGAATTTCGACCATCCTACGTGGTAGCCGGCATCCCCGGAGGATTACGTTGAACACACGGTGGGTGGCAATGGTGCTGGGAGGATTATTTGGCGCGGTGATCATCGCCGGACTTTACTTCCCGATATTGAAGCAGCGGGTGAAGCAAACCGCCAAAATTCAGCCGCAATCCGAGGAGCAGGCCCGTCGAGAGCTGACTCAACCATTGACTGCTAATCCCACCGAAACACGGGTACAGGCAAGACTTTTTTGGGCTTCAAACGCGCATGACGGTTCGCTCGCGCCGGTAACTATTGATTTGCCTTTGTCCAGCGAGCCGTCGTTGCGTGCCAAGCAACTGCTCAATACTTTGTTGGCTGGCCCCTCCGATCCGCAATTACGTACGCTGCCGCCAGACGCGGTTTTGTTAGCTTTTTACGTATTGCCGGACGGAACCGGCATCGCGGATTTTTCCGAAGCGATGGCCAGTTCCATCCCGTCGGGAATCGAGAGCGAGCAACGAGCGGTGGATTCCATTACGCGCACACTAGCCGCCAATGTTCCTCAAATCTTACGGCTCAAAATCTTAATTCACGGCCAGGAAGTGGAAACACTGGCCGGTCATCTGGATCTTAGCGGTTCATTTGCGGTGAATCCCCGAGCGGCGCAAGCTACAACCACTATGGAGCCTGATCCGCTAGCATCATTGCTAAATCCCTGGTCGATCCGGGACGAACTGCCACTGCCATTGACACCCATGAGCGCCTCCCGGCAAACTTACGCAGCAACAACGCCAGAACAACAAACGAATTTGAGGTAGCTATCAGTGGCAATCGCAACCAGACAAAGAAGCGACGGACGCAATCCCGATCAGATGCGGCCGCTGAAAATCACCCCGGATTTTATTGCCACCGCGGAAGGTAGCGTGTTGATTGAGCTTGTCGGCACGCGGGTGATTTGCACCGCGACAGTCGATGATGGCGTGCCGGGTTTTCTGAAGGGCAGCGGTAAGGGCTGGGTGACCAGCGAATACGGAATGCTTCCGCGCGCCACGGAAGAGCGCACGCCGCGCGAGGCTGCGCGCGGAAAACAATCGGGCCGCACACTCGAGATCCAACGGTTAATTGGCAGATCGCTGCGCGCGGCGACCGATCAGGAAGCGCTAGGCGAACGCACCGTATGGATTGATTGTGACGTGATCCAAGCGGATGGAGGCACGCGTACCGCGTCGATCACCGGAGCATTCGTAGCGCTGGCGCTGGCGTTCGAACGGTTGGTGGCGGCGGGAATTTTGAAGACTTCTCCGTTGATCGACACGGTAGCGGCCACGAGCGTAGGTATTGTCGATGACCGAGCCCTTTTAGATCTGGCGTACGAAGAGGATTCGCGCGCCGAAGTGGACATGAACGTGGTGATGACAGGAGCCGGTGACTTCATCGAGATACAAGCCTCGGCGGAGGGGCGTCCTTTTACGGGCAGCGAGATGCAAGATCTGCTGGCCCTTGCGGCAGCGGGAATACGACGGCTCACTGAAGATCAGCTCGCCGTTCTCCCTATGAAATTCAGTGCAAGAACCCGTTAAACTTTATTTCGCCTCCTCTAATCCAGGGAAACTAGTTGAATTTCGCGCGCTTGCAGAAAGTGCTGCGGGCGCCTCGTCAACCAAGACTTTCAGCGTTGAAATGCTGCCAGGTTTCGAATCGTTACTTCCCTTCGAAGAAAATGCGTCAACATTCGGCGAAAATGCACTGGGCAAGGCTCTATATTATTCGCCGTTGAGTGACGGCATTGTATTCGCGGATGATTCAGGCTTGGTGGTGCCAGCGCTAGGCGGAGTGCCGGGCGTGCATTCGGCACGTTATGCGGGACCGAACGCTACTAGCGCGGACCGTATAAGTAAATTGCTGCGAGAACTTGCAGGCAAGCCCCGCCAGGAACGTGCCGCGCATTTTTGCTGCGTGATCGCCGTGATCAGGCAGGGCCGGCCGATCGCAATAATAAGCAATCGTGCGGATGGTGAAATTCTGGAATCCCCGCGCGGAACTGGTGGCTTCGGTTACGACCCGGTATTTTATTTTCCCGAGTTGCACAAAACATTTGCCGAGCTTACGCCCCAAGAAAAAAACCTGTACAGCCACCGTGGCAAAGTTTTCCGTCGCGTCCTATCCTTTTTCAGCAGTCTTTAGTTAAGACTTATTCATCGCATCCTCTTTGCACGCGAAGATCGTTTGAACGCGGTATTTGCCCGTATGTTATTCTTGCGCGTCATGCCCAGCAAAAAGCCGCCAAAGAAAAACTTAGCACGAAAAAAAGCGGCCCCGGGACTCTCCAAGAGCAGTCAATCCCCGTGGAAAACTCGTAAGATTGGCAAAAAAGAATGCGTGCTGGGTACCGATCCACGTAGAGTTGCCGCTATTCTCGCAGGCCTGGATGAAATGTATCCCAACGCGACCTGCGAGCTGATACACGCAAATCCATTTCAACTGCTGGTCTCTACAATTCTCTCGGCACAATGCACCGACGTACGCGTGAATCAGGTGACCGAATCGCTTTACAAAAAATATCCAAGGCCCGAAGCGTTTGCGTATGCCACGCCAAGCAAACTGGAGCAGGAAATTCGACCAACGGGATTTTTTAGGAATAAGACAAAATCCGTGATGGGCGCGAGTAAGGCCATCGTGGAAGAATTCGGCGGAAAAGTGCCGCGAACCATGGAAGAAATCCTGACGCTACCCGGCGTCGCGCGCAAAACAGCTAACGTTGTCCTCGGCACAGCGTATGGCATCGCTGTCGGCCTCGTAGTCGATACGCATGTGATTCGATTATCGCGACGTCTGGATTTATCTCGCAAAGGCGAGCCGCCAAAAATCGAGCAAGATCTGATGGCGGTAATTCCGCAAAATAAGTGGATTCAATTTTCACATCAACTGATCTGGCATGGACGTCGAGTATGTGTGGCCCGCAAACCGCGGTGCGTCGATTGCAATCTGGAGCCGGTCTGTTACTCCGTGGATAAAACGATGTCCACGCATCCCGATTCTCCCTGCTTGCCGGAATCCTATTTGAAGTAACGCAATCTCCGCGGACAATCATTTCCACTTCCCCGCTCGTTTGCGAACCTCCTCGACCAACTCGAAGGCACGCTGAGTTCTGGCACAGCGATACTTTGTCCGGACAGGCGCTTCACTTTGGCGCGAAAGAATAGTCTCTTTCCGGCGCAACTCTTCGAGTGTTTTCCCCGGCAAAGACGCGCTTGCTTCGAGAGTTGGTGACAGCGGCTGGTTCCGTATCGCACACGTCGAACACTTGTGTTTACGTGGCGTTCGACCAGAGTCTCGCCTCTTGTCTATCTCTTGCGGTCATTCGGTTGGAACGGATCAGGCTCCACATGGTTTCAAGGAGGTCGTCCAAAACAGTGTCACGCCCAAAGTGAGCGTCGACAAACAACAGCTCCGAAGCGGCGAGATCGCTGTAGCCCGAAATCAACACAATCGGAATATGGGGTGCTAAAGACTTAATTTCTTTTGCCAACTGTGAACCACTCAGGAACGGCATTCGATAATCCAGAAGAGCCAAATCAAATCGAAGACCGGTGCAGCGTGCAAGGGCCTCGAGCGGATTACCTGCCGTAATTACTCGGAAGCCGCAGGTCGTCATCAGACCACCAAGTAGTCTTTGAGCCTTAGCGTTGTCATCGACGTAAAATACTGTTGCATCCTCTTTATTCATTGCGGTCCTCATTAGCGTTCACTTCAAAGTTGCAGACATTGCCTTCAGGTGCTTGCGAGAATACGCGCACCGTTTCATGAAATCGTAAGCAACTGCGTTTAAGACGGGTAAGATTGTGAAAAGCCACGCAAGCAGTGCCATCGCCGTCACCGAACCCGAACAACTACGACCGTCATGTCGTCCTGTCGACGAAAGTTCGAAAAAACTTGCACCGCCTGAATCACAGTCTCGGCTAGAGACGCAGGTCTAAGAAAGACTCGATTCCTTACGATTTGGATTAGGTGATCACGCCCAAAGTCATCCGCCGCCGAATTCTTGGCTTCGATCACTCCATCGGTGAACATCACCAGCACATTACCTGGCTTGAGGGCTACCTCCTGAACCGCGCCGTCCCAATTCTTAAGCATCCCTATTAACGGCGCGGTGGATTCGAGCCTTTCAACCTGGCTATCATCCCTAAAGAGAAGTGGCGCCACGTGTCCGCAATTGACGTATCTCAAGCAACCGGCAGGCTCGTTATAATCAGCAAAGAAAAGCGAGGCGAAATGGCCCGGGGGGCTCGACTCGTAGGATAGTTCGTGCACCCTCTTGAGTGTTTGAGGTAGATCATTGAATGCGTCTGGCCCCTGAGCGAGGATAGAAGCTCGTAAACTGGCCATTAACAAAGCTGCGGGCAAGCCCTTTCCGGAAATATCGGCAAGCACAAACGCCATCCTGCCGGCGCCGATCTCCAGAAAGTCGTAGTAGTCCCCGCTGAGTGCCCGCGCGGACAACGAGCGGACCGCATATTCCACGGTGTAAAGTGTCGGTTTCGATTTCCTTTCGAACGACTGCTGAATTTCTTGTGCCATTGCAATCTCTGCTGCGCTAGTCCAACTCATTGAAACCTCCCAAAGTCGCAACCACGCGACTGGTCATTGATTTATTTCGGTAGCACTGAACCCTAGTCATGCTCCTCATCAAATTGGACGGCGGCAGCAGTCAAAGTGACGGTTAAGAAGGGTGAAGATCGGGGGCAGCAGCGCAAGGCTGCTTGCAAGCACCGGCTGGAGTCTGTCTGTAAATGAAACTTGCGACTTAACAAACCTTACACTTTGTGGGTTTAGGGCGAAGTGGGGTAAATGTTTTTGGGAACTCGGCCCACTACCGAGGGGAATAGCCCTAGAGGAGGCCGAACACGATGCTCCGAGTCCTAATGATTGATGATGATCGAGAATTGTGCCAATTGGTGAGTGTTTGCTTAGTCCGCGAAGGGATGAACGTGCAGGTAGCACACGACGGACGATCTGGTCTTAGCTTGGCAATCTCGGGCCAGTTCGACTTGGCGATTTTGGATGTGATGCTGCCGAAGTTAACGGGCCTGCAGGTGCTGAAGCAACTGCGCAGCACCTCGAACATTGGCATTTTGATGCTGACCGCCAGAGGTGAGGAAGCTGATCGAATCATGGGGTTAGAGTACGGCGCGGATGATTATCTTTCCAAGCCGTTCAGCGCAGGCGAACTCGCGGCCAGGATTCGAGCCCTCGGACGCCGACTGAAACCCTGGGCGGACGGGGAAATCGGGCGAGTTCCCGAACGACTGGAGGTTGACGATCTGATATTGGACGAAGGCTCGCGCACTTGCCGGCGCAACGGAGAAATCATCGATTTGACTTCCGTCGAATTCGGCCTGCTATCGCTATTCTTGCGCTGCAGTGGACGAACAGTGCACAGAAAAGAACTCTCCAAGCAGGTTTTGGACCGTGACTGGTCTCCGTTCGACCGAAGTATTGACGTTCACGTAAGCAACCTAAGGCGAAAGTTGGGCTCTCTGCCTGATGGGACGGAACGGATTCGCGGCATTCGCAATATTGGTTACATCTACGCGCACGCTGTCGCGGCTCAGTCCATCGCAGGCTGACGAGTATGCCGAAACTCTTCTGGAAAATTTTCCTTTGGTTTTGGGGCGCCATGCTCATCGTAAATGGCGCTTTGGTATTCTCGGTATATTCAATTCGGTCGGTTGCTGAGGAGAACCGTGCCCAATTGATGATGTCCTTGCAGGCTCGCAAAGCCGCTGAGATTTTTGAGAGCCCATCCCCAAAACCGTTCGCTGACAATTTGCGCGACTTCGGTCAGGCGGCAGATATGCATTTCAGTCTGTACCGATCCGATGGTTCCGATGTTATTGGAACACCGACGGACCCGACAACCCGTTTTTGGATTTTGGAGGCCGCGCAGGATGAAAAAACGCACTTCCCAAAACACTACGGACCTCCCGTCATGCTCCAAGCAACCACAGGTCCGAGCGGAGCGAAATACATTCTTACCGCCCAGCATGCTTCTCTACCATTTGCACATTTCGTACGCGGAGGAGTCGGTACTCAAATCCTTCGTCTTTTAGCAGTTGCTCTAGCCGCGGCACTAGTCTGCCTCGCTCTCGCCCATTACATAGCCTCGCCTATCCTGCATCTCCAGAGTGTTTCGCGCCGCATCGCGACTGGAGATCTCACCGCCCGGGTTCAAAAGCGGCTCACGAGCGGAAGGGACGAAATTGCGGACCTTAGCAAAGACTTTAATCTAATGGCCGAGCAGATTGAAACACTCCTTCACTCGCAAAGCCAATTGTTGCAGGCTGTCTCTCACGAGATGCGCTCGCCCCTGGCGAGGCTCACACTGGCAGCAGGACTTGCTAAAGGTGGCCGGCCTCCTGAATGGGATGGCCTGCTCGAGCGAATCGAAACCGAAGCGGAACGGATCGAGCAAATGCTGGCGCAACTTCTTACCCTCGCTCGTCTCGATCGCGGTGCAATGTCATTCCCAAGAATCCCAGTAGAGCTATCACTTCTCCTCACGGATATCGTTTCGGACGCCAGCTTTGAGGCTTTTGCTATGAATCGCTCGGTGGTCCTCACCCATGCGGATCCGTGTTTGGTTGACGGTTCGGACGCTCTGCTGCGAAGCGCGATTGAAAATGTCATTCGTAATGCGATTCGGTACACGCGACAGTCATCGACGATAGAAGTCAGCCTGAAGCTGCACAACGCTGAAGAACAAGATTTCGCGGTCATTCACGTAAAAGACGAGGGACCTGGAGTCCCGTATGCTGAGCTCTCGCAAATCTTCAAACCTTTTTATCGCGTGAGCAGTGCCCGAGAACGCGAGACCGGCGGCACCGGGCTCGGTCTCGCCATCACCGATCGTGCCGTTCATCTTTATCACGGCAGCGTTGCAGCGCGGA
>JAUTXJ010000357.1 GCA_030838075.1 Acidobacteriaceae bacterium | reverse complement strand
AGCAGCTTAAAATCGCCAAGTTAGCTGTGATTGGCGTTTTATTTGCCTGGATTTTTTATGCCACGGTGGCGGAATTGATCTGGATGGTTATGCCGGCGCCTCTGCCGACATCGCCGGTAGTGGCGCTCGAACCGTTTCGCATCGCCAACCGATACGGGCTTTTTGCAGTCATGACGCGGGGCCGATACGAAATTGAATTTCAGGGATCGGACGACGGGAAGACCTGGGTGGCTTACCCGTTTCGCTATAAACCACAGGATTTGGATAAACCGCCGGGGATTTATGCTCCTTATCAGCCACGATTCGATTGGAATTTGTGGTTCGCGTCACTGGGTGCGTGGCGAGAATATTCCATCGTGCCCAGAACGGAAGTGCGTTTGCTTTCGAACGACCGCGATGTTCTGAATCTGTTCCAGGCAAATCCCTTTCCGCGGAAGCCTCCGCGCCAGGTGCGCGCGGTGCTTTGGCAATATTGGTTCACATCCATGGCTGAAAAACGCGCACAAGGTTTGTGGTGGCGCCGGCAATTCCTGGGACTTTATGCACCGACGATCGAACGCGACAGCGATGGCAATATTCGCGCGGTCGACGTGCCTAACGTGCAGCCGCGCCAGTAACGTTGGTACCTTTTTCACCCATCAAATAATTTGCGCTAATTTCGCCGCATCCGCATTAATGCCATCTTAGCCGCGTGATAACCGCACATGCCATGCACTCCACCGCCTGGCGGAGTGGATGAGGAGCAAATATAAATGCCCGGCGCTGAAGTGGCGTAGTGCCGTCGCGTAGGGCGGAATAAAAAGTTGCGAATGTCCATGATCCCGCCGCCGATATCGCCGCCTACGAGATTCGCGTCCATACTTTCCAGGGCTGCGGGGGAAAAAACACGACGCGCCAGAATGCAATCTTGGAATCCCGGAGCGAACCTCTCAATCTGATCTTCTAGTTTCTGCAGCATGTCTACTTTCGAACCATTTGGCACATGACAATAAGCCCACGCGGTGTGTTTACCCGCGGGGGCGCGAGAACTATCGAACAGACTCGGCTGAGATAGCAGAACAAAGGGCCTGTCCGGGTGCTGGCCGTTTCGCACGGCCTTTTCCGATTCAGCAATCTCCTCGAAGCTGCCGCCGAGGTGCACCGTTGCCGCGCGCGAGCAATCTGCAGCTTTCCACGGGATGGGAGCATTCAGCGCATAGTCCACTTTGAAGACAGCGGCTCCGTAGCGGTAGCTGGCGAGTTGACGCTTGTAGCTCTCCGAAAAGCGGTGTGCTCCGACCTTAAGCAGTTGCCGCGGGGTCAGATCGCAAAGAGTCAGGTCATAGTTCGACAATGCCGTCAGATTTTCGACCGGCGCCTCGGTGCGCAATTTGCCCGAGAAGGTCGCGAGAACCCCGCATAGTGCGTTGGTGATGGATTGCGCGCCACCTCGAGGAATCGGCCAACCAACGGCGTGTGCAGGCACGGCCATCAGGAGTCCGAACGCCGCGCTTAAAGGTTCGTCCAGGCTGAGAAAAGAATGAGCTGCCAAGCCCGCGAAAAGCGCGCGAGTCCTTTGGTCACGGAATCGGCGAGCCACAGAGTGAGCCGACTGTACCGCCAGCATTCCAAATCGCGCCATCAGCAATGGACTGTCAGGAAGGAACGAAACCGGGCCTAATATCTGTGGAGCGAATTCCTTCCAATGCTTGACGAATGGCCGCATCAAGTGGTCCCAGGCTTTTCCGTCTATGCCGAGCAAGCTACAAGTTTGATCCAAGCTACGTTCCAACATCACGGTGGTGCCGTCGTCCAGAGGATGCGCCAGCGCAGAAGGCGAGTGAATCCATTCCAGCCCGTGGGTGCTGAGTGGCAATGATGAAAAGAACGGCGAGCCTGCGCCGAGCGGGTAGACTGCTGAGCCAAAATCATGCTTGAAACCGGGGAGAGTCAACTCCATGGTGCGCGCAGCTCCCCCGGGCTGGCCCTGTGCTTCCAGCACGTCCACATGGAGCCCAGCCTGAGCCAGCACTATTGCGGCCGCTAAGCCGTTAGGACCAGCTCCGACAACGCACGCTTTACCATTCATCGCGAATCTCAATCCATGTCCACGCCATAACGATGGAACAAGGCTGCAGTTGCGTCACACGGATACATGCGTCCATATGGATGCGAGAGGGATGATACGACGAATTGGCGTACGCAAAAAAAGGAGCGGCTGGATTTGCTATCCCAGCCGCTCTTCAGTCCTTGATAAGAAACAAGCAGCGCCTAAGAGCCGTTGCGGTTGGTTAGAAGCTGAAGCGGGCTCCCAGAGTGACGACGCGGCCACCAAGAGCTCCGGTAATTGTGCCGAAATTGGAGTTGCCAGTGTTATTGGAGATTTGGTTGGGGTTAAGGTTGAGATTATTCAATAAGTTGTAAGTGTCCACTCGCAACTCGATCTTGGCGCCTTCGCCGAGCACCGGAGCTTTCGGCAAGCCAAAGGCCTTGGACAGCGACATGTCCAAGCCCTTATATCCGGGCAGGTTGAGTGAATTGCGATGGACACCCGGCGCCGGAGGCAAGTTGGTGCCGAGGAAAGAAGGGTAGATTGTCGGAGCAAAATAGGCGGCGCCACCGTTAGGAAAATTCGAGTTGGCGACCGTCTCGAAGGCACTGTTGCTGGTGCTCTGACCGGCTCCGCCCAAGTAGGTGGCAGGGAACAACGAGCCGTAGCCGCATTGCGTGCAGTAGGTGTTTCCGCCAGTGACGTTCACCATCGGACTCCATGGGAATCCAGAGTGAATATTAAAGATGCCGCTGAGGGTCCAGCCACCGGCGATCTTTTCCATCCAAGCATTGCTGCCATGAAAGAACACCGGCTGCCAAACGCCAAAGACCTTGAACGCCTTGCCTACGTTGTAATCACAGCGCCCGTAATCGAGTCCGGGGTTGAATGGGTAGGGCTGCTCCGAAAACGGCGCGGAGCTGGTGTCCATGCACTTCGACCAGGTAAATTGAGCATCGGCCTGGAAATGCTGCGAGAACTGATGCTTTAGTTCCGCGAGCATAGCGTTGTAATTAGAGCGGCCGTTCAGAGCCCAGTAGTCTCCGCCACCGATCTGTGGGTTGAGGGCAAAACCTTGGGCTGCAGGCACGGCAAGCGGATTCTGATGGAAGTAGAGGTCCCGCCCCAAGCTTCCCTGATATCCCAGCGATGCTATCAATTGGTGACCCAGATCGTATTCGACGTCCGCAGAGTAATGATGGACACGCGTGGTGGGCAAGTCGGTGGGGAAAATTTGAACGTTAACGGAGCCGGTTGTGGGCAGTCCGTTAGGCCCAAATGTTGCGATCGTGTTGGGATTTGCTGGAAAGCCATTCAGGTTGTTCACTCCGGAGGAAAGGGCATAAACAATGCCTGGATTGGGCGATGTCGGCGTTGGAATGATGAAAGTCGGGGACACCGCTAACCCAGGATTATTGACGATGTTGGCCGTAATAGCGATTTGTTCGCCGTTATAGTTCAGGCCGTAGCCGCCGCGCACCACGAGCTTGTTATTGAACCGGCCCGGACTCCAGGCAAAACCAATCTGGGGTCCGAAGTTGTCGTACTCAGGGTTCCATGAATTGCCCCTTCGGACGACCAAGCCAGTCAGGAAGTCCGCCCCGGCGCCAGGAATGGCTTGGAACATGTCGTTATGTTTTTCATATAAGGGACCAAAAAGCGACCAGCGAAGACCGATATTGATAGTCAGGTTCTGGCGAAGTTTGAAATCATCCTGTACGAAGATGCCAAAGATGTTTTCGCGGTCGTCCTGGCGAATGGTGGTCGGAAGCCCAGTATTAGGATTGAAGTTCCCAGCCTCCTTCTGTGGCGCATCGTTGAGGAAGTCCCAAATATTGAAGAAATTATAGCTGGGCACGCCGCAACCGGCACAGTTCTGCAGGTACTGGAGCCGGGTGATATCCCCGCCAAACTTAACAGTGTGGCGCCCGTAAATCCAGGTGGCCACGTCCTTAAAACCGTAAGTCCACTGGTCTAGAATGCTGCCGACGCCTGGCCCAAATTGGTTGAGAGTAATGCTGCCGGTCTGATCAAGATTGTCTGTGGGGAATCCGACAGGAGCCTGCGGGTTGGAATTGATCTCGTTCCAGCGCCAACTGGCGGCATTGACACGAGCTTCGTTCAGGAAATTCGTCGAGAAGGTACGATCCCAGATTCCCGAGATGGCTTCGTTGATTTGCGAGTGGTGAAAGATGTCGTAGCCGCGACTGCCGTTATTAAAGTTATCCTTCGAGAGTGGAACATAATAGATGGCAAAAGAGAGACGGTCTTTGCCGGTCACATTGGCATCCAGACGGCCATTGTATTGTGCGGCGGTAAACTTGGTGGGGTTGAGGGTGTTGTAGTTGGCAATGTCGGCGACATTCGATAGCCCGCTGCCAACGCCAGGATTAGCCGAATTCTGCCAGGTAGTGTCCTGGGTGCCCAGAGGCGTGGTGAGTGGCGAGCCGACGTTCAAGCCCTGACCTGGAATCGTTCTGCAATTTACTCCCTCCGTAAGACCGGCAGTAGCACATGTGGCGGCAGTATTGAGGGTGCCAACTACGCCGTTACCGGGGAAGGAAAGATATTGCGCAGCGATGCTTCCCGCAGGGGCCAAAGCGGCCAAAGCCGGGGTATCGTACCAACTGTTGCCCGTTACATTGGTGATGGGTTCACGAACCGTCTCATAGTTGAAGAACGCGAAGATCTTATTCTTCCAGATCGGGCCACCGACGCTGCCGCCGAACTGTTCGAACTTATTTTCGTCTCGCGTCACCTTAAGACCCGCGCCGTTGAAGCGCTGAAAGGCGTTCAGGTTGGGTTGATGGGTGGTAAGAAAGAGACTGCCATGAATGTCGTTCGTGCCGCTCTTGGAAGTAATTTGAATCTGGGCGCCGCTGAAACGGCCATTTTCGGCGTCATAGCTATTGGTAAGGATTTTTACGCTTTCAACTGAATCTTCGGACGGCGTGACGACCGTTGCACCGCCCCAGACGGCGCTGGTGGTGCTGATTCCGTCAATCGAAATGCCGTTGCTCTCGCTTTGCTGTCCGTTGGCAATAATCTGCGCGCCGTTTTCAGTCTTGAATATGCCGTCGGCGCCGCCAGACTGACCTCCACCGGTCTGCGTTCCGGGCAGGTTGTAGTTGTCGTTGCCGCTGGCCTGCGAACCATCCGCGAATGAACCGGGAGCCAACTGTGCGAGCTTAAGAACATCGCGCCCAAAGGACGGCAGCTGCTGGATCTGGGTGGTGGTAACGGTGCCGCTGATATTAGCTGTTTCCGTATCCAGCGCCTGGGTTGTTTCCGAGACAGTTACGGTTTCTTGAACTCCGCCGACGTCCAGTGGCAGGTCCAGTGAATTGGCCTGCTCGGGGATTATCTGCACCTGCTCCAGTACCTTCTTCTTGAACCCGGGATGCTCCACGGTGACGCTATAAGCCGCTGGCGCCAAGGCGTTGAATTGGTAGATCCCGTTGTCGTCGCTGGTTGAAACTAAGGTGGCGCCCGTATCCTTATTCGTCAGAGTCACCGTCGCGCCCGAAACCGCGTTGCTCTGCGGGTCGATCACTGTTCCCCTTAGGGAAGCGCGATACTGAGCATGGACTCCGGGGAGGATTACGCTAAAGCAGACGATCAGAAACGCAATGCGAAGAACGAACTTGCCAAAGGGCATGTGGTACTCCTATTCAGAATTTGCAGCGCCCTCGACAAGTAAACTGCTTAACTTCTATTATTTAGCAGTATAGTCATCAATTTTTTGGGCGTCAATAAATGATAATACTGATGTTGCTATGCCTAGGTTGACCTTGGGATTTCCGGGCCGACTTATTTGGCAACTGGCATACTTCTCGGGTCAGGGACAAAACGGCACGGGCGAGGCTATCATCGGGACAATAAAACCGGTGTTCGATATGGGACATGTGGTGACCGCGCGATTTTTGAGAATCGCGCGCTTGATTCTGGCGGGATTCGCCGGGTTGCTTTGCGCCGCCCCCACAGTGCTCGGCGACACGCGGTACTATGAGCACTATTTCTTCGACAATAGCTTGATGCCGGACGATTATTTTTATAGTTCTGGCAAACCGTCAGCGCCTAGCACCCTCGAATTGATTCACAACCATTTACCGGTCAACACGAAAATCTTCATCACCCCGCCGAATGCGCTGCAGTTGTCTTGGCAGTCAGCCGTTAACGGCGGATGGGACGCTGAAATCCGGGTGGTCAACTTTCGTAACCGCACGATTCAGTTCCAGGGCGACACGCTTTACTTCTGGTGTTACTCACAGGAAGGGATTGCTGCGGGCGATCTCCCGCTGGTGCGATTAGAAGATGTAGGGAGAAACTTCTCAGGCCCATTGCCATTCGGTGAGTTCGCGGGAGACTTGCCTGCGGGGCGCTGGGTGCAGGTAAAGATCCCGCTGTCACGATTTGTGACGAGGTCGATTCATGATTTCTCTGCGCAAAACTTAAGAAATATAGTTTTTTCGCAAAATGCGGCAGATGGCGCGAAGCATACGTTGCTCATCGACGAAATTCGCATTGATTCCGCGGGAGCCGCCGCGTCTCCGCCCGTGGCTGTGGCGCTTGGAAGCGACCCCAATCCATTGAAGACCGCGTCGGCCGTGACTGCGCCGCGTAATCTTTCAGCGAAAGGCTACGAACGCCACGTCGATCTGCACTGGCAGGAGCCCGATTCCTCTTCCGAAGGAGTGGCTAGTGACGCGCTCACCGGCTCTTCTGCTGGTGGGGATGTGCGGGCAGCGGCCAGGCTCGAACGCTACATCATCTATCGTTCCGAAGACGACAAGAACTTCCAGCCAATTGGTATGCAAGTGCGTGGAATTACGCGATACACGGATTTTGTTGGACTCGGAGGGAAGAGGTACTACTACCGGGTGACGGCCTCGGACGTCCGTTATCGTGAGTCGCCCGCGTCTGAGGTGGTCAGCGCTGCCACGCGCACGGCGGACCATCTCTTTACCGACGATGAATTGTTGACGATGACTCAAGAGGAGGCGTTTTTCTATTATTGGGAAGGCGCGCACCCGGATTCCGGCGCAACTCTTGAAAATATCCCGGGCGATGATCGCATCGTGGCGACCGGGGCTAGCGGATTTGGCATTATGGCGTTGATCGTGGGCGTGGAGCGTGGATTTATTTCGCGCGAAGAGGGGCTGGAGCGATTGCTGAAGATCGTCACCTTTCTGGAAAAAGCTCCCCGTTACCACGGCGTTTGGTCTCATTTTACGGATGGTCACACCGGCCAGACGTTGCCGGTTTTTGACATGTTCGATGACGCCGGAGACCTGGTCGAGACTGCCTTCCTGATGGAAGGATTACTGACTGCCCGGCAGTATTTCGCCAATGATCACGGATACCAAAAGGGTGGCAATAAGGGCGGGGACGATTCGCGGGGAGCCGAGCTTTTCTCACGCATCACTAAATTGTGGGAAGAAGTCGAGTGGGATTGGTATAAGAAAAGCCCGCAGGGGGAAGCGCTGTATTGGCATTGGTCGCCGGACTTTGTATGGCACATCAGCAACCGGTTGACCGGTTTCAACGAAACGATGATCGTGTATTTGCTGGCGATGGCTTCGCCCACCCATGCCGTTCCTCCTGATTTGTATTACACCGGTTGGGCGAACCAAAGGGAGGCGGCCATCGGCTCATACCTCGACGATCCGCGTCCGGGATCGCGTTACACCAACGGGAAAACTTATTTTGGAATCAAACTGGACGTGGGCTGGGGAAGCGGCGGACCGCTTTTTTTCACGCACTATTCTTATATGGGGTTTGATCCGCACGCGGCGACCGATCGCTTCACGAATTATTTTGAGAATAATCGGAATACAGCGCTGATCAATCGGGCCTACTGCATCGCCAACCCAAAACATTTCGAGGACTACTCGGCAGCGTCATGGGGACTGACCGCCAGCGATGGGCCGGAGGGTTACAATCCCAACGCACCGGATAAAGAAGACGATCATGGGATCATGACGCCGACCGGGGCGTTGTCTTCGTTTCCGTACACTCCCGAAGCGTCGATGGCCGCTTTGAAGCATTTTTATCGGGACGAAGGCAGTTGGCTCTGGGGCATTTACGGTCCGCGAGATGCATTTGATGCTCACGAGCATTGGGTGTCGCCCATTTACATGGGACTGAACCAGGCTCCGATTGTGGTAATGATTGAGAATTATCGGACTGGCCTGATTTGGAAGACGTTCATGTCTAATCCAGAGATTGCGCCGATGCTGGTGAAGGCCGGATTGCGAATGCACAAGACGGAAACACGGCCACACGGCGCGCAATGACTGCGATGACTGCTTCAATTGCGCAGCGAATTGAAGCAAGACTTTAATCCCGCTTGAGCTGTTCTTCGTGGGAATAGTTCTTTCTTTTCACTCGCCGCATGTATGGTATGAATGTGCTCTGGAGGCTTGTTGAGCGAAATTCCCTCAGTGACTGTAGCCGGTTCGGCGCTTCAGGAACTACTTCCTCCCCTCAGTGAGCAAGAAGCGGTTACGGAATCGGCGCGCTGTTTGATGTGCTTTGATGCGCCATGTACGCACGCTTGCCCTACACACATCGACATTCCTAAGTTCATCAAGAAAATTTCGACCGGTAATTTATTGGGTTCGGCGCGCACCATTCTAGAGTCCAATTTGCTGGGGGCTACTTGCGCGCGCGTGTGCCCGGTTCAGGAATTGTGCGAAGGCGCTTGCGTGCTGGGCTCGGAGCACAAACCCATCGCGATCGGGCGGCTACAGCGGCACGCGATGGATTATGTTTATGGGCGGAAGATTGATGTTTTCCACGCTGGAAAATTCATCAGCAAGAAAGTAGCTGTTGTTGGAGGCGGGCCGGCGGGCTTATCTTGCGCAGGCGAACTCGCCAAGCTGGGCGTTTCGGTGACACTGTACGAAAAACGCGAGTTGCCGGGCGGGCTCTCCACTTACGGCATCATCGTTCTGCGCGAACCGGTAGAAGTTGCGCTTGCCGAATCGGAAATGATCCAACGTCTAGGTGCCAAACTTGAAGTCGGCAAGGATGTGGGCGTCAATCCTCCTGTTACCGAACTCCAGAAGAACTTTGACGCGGTGTTCATCGGCATGGGTCTGGGCAATTCGCCGCAACTGGGGATTCCTGGAGAAGAGTACATAGTCGATGGACTCGAATATATCGAACGCAGCAAACTTGAGCCTTCGCAATTGGACGTTGGCCGCGACGTAATCGTCATCGGCGCCGGTAACACTGCGATTGACTGCGCCACCGTGGCCCGGCGCCTGGGCGCCGAACGCGTCACCATGCTGTATCGCCGCACGGAAAAAGAAATGACCGCCTACCCGCATGAATATGCTTTCGTAAAACTCGAAGGAGTCACCGTTTCGTTTCTGGCGCAACCTGTCATAGTTCATCACGAAAACGGCGTAGTGAAAGGGCTCGAGTGTGTTCGCATCGCTTTAGGCGAGAAGGACGCGTCCGGGCGAGCTGCTCCCAAAGAGATTCCCGGTTCTAATCTAATCTTGCCCGCCGACCAGATCGTTAAAGCTATCGGCCAGAACAAGTTGTCACTGGCTGCGCGGCTCGATCTCAAAACCGATAAGGGCTTTATTCGCGTCGATTCCA
The DNA here is from genome assembly GCA_030838075.1 of Acidobacteriaceae bacterium. Taxonomy (GTDB): domain Bacteria; phylum Acidobacteriota; class Terriglobia; order Acidiferrales; family UBA7541; genus Acidiferrum. Next base: position 3,013 of record JAUTXJ010000357.1, on the reverse strand, counting down.
ATTTTGAAACCAGCGCTCCGGGGATTTTTGCGGGCGGCGATTGCATTCGTGCGCGCGGGTCAGCTTCCACGGTGATGGCCGTGCAGGATGGTAAGCTTGCCGCTCGCGCGATCTACAAAAGGCTGATAAATCATGGCTGACCTCAGAATCAATTTTGCCGGGATTCGTTCGCCCAATCCGTTCTGGCTGGCCTCCGCGCCTCCGACCAATTCCGGAGCGCAGATTCACCGGGCGTTCGAAGCGGGCTGGGGTGGCGCGGTGTGGAAAACCATTGGCGCACCGGTGCTGAATGTTTCCAATCGCTATGGAAGCTGGCGCCACGGCACTGAAAAAATGCTGGCCATCAATAACGTAGAACTTATTTCCGATCGACCCATGGAAGTGAATCTTCGGGAAATTGCAGAGGTAAAACGGGCCTGGCCAGATCGCGCGGTGATCGTGTCCGCGATGGTGGAATCGAAGCCGGAAGCCTGGCATGACGTGATTCGCCGCATTCAGGATACTGGCGCGGACGGTATTGAGCTGAACTATGGCTGCCCACATGGGATGAGCGAGCGTGGGATGGGCAGCGCTGTTGGCCAAGTACCGGAATATTGCGAAGAGATTACTGGCTGGGTCATGGACGTCGCGAAAATTCCGGTGATCGTAAAATTGACACCGAACATTTCTGACATCGTCATGCCCGCGCGCGCCGCGGTTGCTGCCGGGGCCAACGCCATCTCTTTGATCAACACCATTAACTCCATCATGGGCGTGGATTTGGATACGCTGGATATCACGCCGAGTATTGGTGGGAAAGGCGGGCATGGCGGTTACGCTGGGCCCGCACTAAAGCCGATCGCGCTGAATATGCTCGCCGCGTTGGGTCGCGATTCTGTGGTGCACGACTCCGGGCTGCCGATTTCCGGCATGGGCGGAATTTCTACATGGAGGGATGCCGCGGAATTCCTTCTTCTGGGCGCGAGCAGCTTGCAGGTCTGCACTGCTGTCATGCACTACGGCTTCCGCATCATCGAGGATCTGTGCGACGGATTGTCCAACTGGATGGACGCGAAAGAGTTCGCGAAGATTCCTGATGTTGTAGGCCATAGCCTCCGGCAGGTCTCAGACTTTAAGAATTTCGATCTTTCTTTCAAAGTGATTGCGCGCATCGACCAGCAGAAATGTATTCGCTGTAACTTGTGTTACGTGGCCTGCAACGACGCGGCGCACCAGTGCATAGACCTGATCGATCAAGAGGGACGGGTGGTTGCGCCAGCAACTTATGATCCATCGTCTAACGGAAGAGTTGACGCGGTCTCGATGCGGCCAAGGGTGGTTGTGCGTGAGCACGATTGCGTGGGCTGCCGTCTGTGCTTCAATATTTGCCCAGTGGAAAATTGCATCCAGATGGTGGAAGTGGCGCCCGAACAACCCTCCGTCACGTGGGATGAACTGACCGCGAAGCAACCTGAAGTAGCTGAAGATTGGGATCAGATGGAGCGTTATCGCCACAAAATGGGCATCCGCATCCACTAGAAATTACCGAAGGAGTACGCATGGGCCTGGTGGTCCGAAATGGGGAAATCGTTACTGTCGGCTCCCGTGTCAAGGGCGATGTTTACGCCGAAAACGAAACGGTCACGCGGATCGGCAAAAATCTGGAAGTGCCGCCCGGAACGGAAATCATCGACGCCTCCGGCAAATTTGTTTTTCCCGGCTTCATCGATCCGCACGTTCATATCTATCTTCCGTTTATGGCTACTTTTGCCAAGGACACGCATGAAACGGCTAGCATCGCGGCGCTGATCGGCGGCACGACTACCTATATCGAGATGTGCTGTCCGAATCGCACCGACGATGCCTTGGCCGGCTATGAACTGTGGAAGTCCAAAGCAAACGGAAAAAGCGCTTGCGATTACGCGTTTCACATGTCGGTTACGAAATTCGGCGAAGAAACAGAATCGCAGCTTCGCGAAATTGTGGCTGACGGCACTTCTTCGTTCAAAATTTTCCTGGCGTACAAGAATTTCTTTGGCGTGGATGACGGAGAAATGTATCAGACACTGACGCTCGCCAAAAAGCTCGGCGTGATCGTCACTGCACACTGCGAAAACGCCGAGTTGGTCGCGCGGCTGCAGGCGCAACTGATTGCCGAAGGCAAGACCGGCCCGGAGTGGCATGAACCCAGCCGTCCGGAGTCTGTTGAAGCCGAAGGAACCGGACGGTTTGCAACGTTTCTTGAAAATACCGGAGCGACCGGTTACGTCGTTCACCTGTCCTGTGAGCGAGCTCTTAATGCTGGTGTGGCTGCCAAGGAGCGCGGTGTGCGCCTGAGCGTCGAAGCGGTTCTTCCGCATCTGCTGCTGGATAAATCGTTCGCGGAACGGCCCGGCGTCGAAGGCATGAAGCATGTAATGTCGCCGCCATTGCGCGCTAAAAAAAATCAGGATGTTCTGTGGAACGCGCTCTCACGCGGCCTCGTGGATACGGTGGGCACCGACCATTGTCCATTTGACGTCGAACAGAAACTCCTGGGTACGGATGCGTTCACCAATATTCCCAACGGCATTCCGGGCATCGAAGACCGCGTCAATCTTCTTTATTCTTTTGGAGTGCAGAAAGGCCGCATCGATCTGGATCGTTTTGTAGACATAGCCAGCACTCGCGCGGCAAAACTTTTTGGGCTGTATCCACGCAAAGGCACGATCGAGGTTGGAAGCGATGCGGATCTGGTGGTCTTTGACACGAACTATCGCGGAATCGTCAGCGCCAAGACGCAACACGTCAACAACGATTACAACGGGTTCGAAGGAATGGCGATCGAAGGTCGGCCTTCGGTGGTTACCGTGCGCGGCAAGGTGCAGGCACGGGATGGAAAATTTGTGGGCGAACGTGGACGTGGGCGTTTGCTGAAGCGCGAGCCGGCATATTTCTAAGCGAAAACACCATGCCTCTTGATCCCAAACGTACCGTCGCCGAACTGAAGGAATTGCGCTCGCTGACCGGCGACGAAAACGGAGCGCAACGAGTG
>JAUTXJ010000353.1 GCA_030838075.1 Acidobacteriaceae bacterium | reverse complement strand
GACGCTGGAGCATGGCGTTCTTACCACCCGCAAGGCTACGGCCTCTGCGAGTGAGACCCCCGGGGGAGAAGCGAGCTAACGTGTTCGAACGCTATACCGAAAAAGCACGTCGCGTAATTTTCTTTGCACGATATGAGGCCAGTCAGTACGGCAGCCCTTACATTGAGACCGAGCACCTCTTGCTCGGCTTGATGCGCGAGGATAAAGCCCTGGCCAATCGCTTCTTGCGGCAACAGGGATCTATCGAGTCCATCCGCAAAGAGATTGAAGCGCGCATCACTATTCGTGAGCGCATCTCCACCTCCGTGGAGGTCCCTCTCAGCGCGGAATGCAAACGCATTCTCAATATGGCTGGTGAAGAAGCCGAGCGCCTTGGCGTAAAACACGTCGGCACGGAGCATTTGCTGCTCGGAATTTTGCGCGAAGAAAAATGTTTTGGCGCCGAGATTTTGATGGAGCGCGGTCTGCGCCTCTCCACCCTCCGTGAAGAACTGGCCCGCACTTCCGGTGAGAAGACCACTGCTGCTCGCCCCAAGGAAACTTCTCTGCTGGCGGAGTTCAGCCGCGATCTCACCCAGGCTGCTTCTGAAGGTTCTCTAGATCCGCTGGTTGGCCGCGACGGCGAAGTGGAGCGCGTGATTCAGATTTTGTGCCGCCGCACAAAAAATAATCCTGTGCTCATCGGTGAACCTGGCGTTGGCAAAACGGCTATCGTGGAAGGGCTCGCGCAGCGCATTTCTGACGGCGATGTTCCGCCTTTCCTCGCGGACAAGCGCATCCTTTCTCTCGACCTTTCTTTAATCGTTGCCGGCACCAAGTATCGCGGACAATTTGAAGAGCGTCTAAAGACCATCATGAAGGAATTGATGGAGAGCCAAAACTCCATCGTCTTCATCGACGAACTCCACACTCTCGTCGGCGCTGGTTCCGCGGAGGGCTCGCTCGACGCCGCCAACATTCTTAAGCCCGCTCTATCCCGCGGCGAAATTCAGTGCATCGGCGCAACTACCCCTGGCGAATATCGCAAGTCCGTCGAAAAGGACCGCTCTCTCGAGCGCCGCTTCCAATCTGTTAAAGTTCCCGCGCCCAATGAAGAAGAAGCTGTGCAGGTCATCACTGGCGTCCGTGAACGTTATGAAAAATTCCACGCCGTCAGCTATACCGACGAGGCTTTGAAATATTCGGTCTATCTTTCCAACCGCTATATTCCAGATCGCTTCCTTCCAGACAAGGCCATCGATCTGATCGACGAAGCCGGCGCCCGCGTTAAGCTGCGCCAGGCTTCCGTGCCTGAAGAAGTCGGCGAAGTGCAGAAGCGCGTCAAGTTCATCACTCACCGCATGGAAACCGCCATCGCCAATCACGAATTTGAGAAGGCGCGTTTCTACTCCGAAGAAGAGCGCAAGGAAAAAGAAAATCTACGCGGCCTTCGCGAGCGCTACAAACTCGACGACGCCTCCACCGGCATCGTTACCCGCGAAGACATCGAGGAAGTCGTTTCCCGCTGGACCGGCATCGGCGTCTCTTCTATTAAAGAAGACGAACAACAGAAACTTCTGCGCATTGAGCCTGAGCTCCACAAGCGTGTTATCAGTCAGGACAAAGCGATCACCGCTCTGGCTCGCGCCATTCGCCGCAGCCGCGCCGGTTTGAAATCACCTCTGCGTCCCGTCGGCTGCTTCTTTTTCCTCGGGCCCACGGGCGTTGGCAAAACCGAAGTAGCTCGTCGCCTCGCCGAATTTCTTTTCGGCTCGGAGAAATCTCTGGTCCGCTTCGATATGTCCGAATTCATGGAGAAGCATTCCGTCTCCAAACTGATCGGCGCCCCTCCAGGCTATGTCGGCTATGAAGAAGGCGGCCAGCTCACCGAGCGCGTTCGCCGCACTCCCTACTCCGTCATCCTCTTGGATGAAATAGAAAAAGCTCATCCGGACGTCTTCAATATATTGTTGCAGGTTTTCGAAGACGGCCAGCTCACCGACGGCCTTGGTAACACTGTCGACTTCCGCAATACCATCATCATCATGACTTCCAACTTGGGAGCTCGCCATCTCATTCGGCGCACTTCCATCGGTTTCCAGTCCGGCGCCGACGAAGCCGGTCAACGCTCCATGGAAGAATTGGTCATGAACGAAGTGAAGCGCGCGTTCAATCCGGAGTTCCTCAACCGCTTGGACGAAGTGATCATCTTCAATCCTCTCGCCGATGAGGATCTCCTTAGAATTATCGACTTGCTCGTTGGCCAGTTGAATGACACCCTGATTCACCGGCAAGTGCAGATTGTTGTTTCACCGGAAGCACGGCAGTGGATTCTCGAGAAAACGTGTGCGGACCGCAACTACGGTGCGCGACCGCTGCGGCGGGCTTTGCAAAAGTATGTGGAGGATCCGCTCTCTGAAGCACTGATTCAGGGTGGAATTCAGAGACCTGCAACGCTGCAGATTTATGTTGCAGCCGAAGGTCTCTCGTTCCGGCCTGTTGGCGAGGCAACCCCTGTAGTTCACTAACGAATCTGACACCAAACGCGCCGACGGAAGGGTTTGACCTTCACGTCGGCGCTTAGCTGCTCGATGCCGGCCCACACCTGGTCCGGTAGGAGATGAACATCTTGGGTTTGGGGGCGCGGCCTTGAGTACTTCAATGGCCGCTCAAAGAAGAGTAGTCTGTTTTCCTTACGGAGTTTTGACGGGCCGGGTCCAATGCATCGCGATTTTTATACTGTTCTTCGCGATTGGTTCTCCCGCCGCCCCGCGAAACAATTCCGGCGCACACGCGTCCCCGGTTTCATCCCCTCGGCAGTCTACTACCCCCCCATCTAATACCCCCGCCTCTAATACCAACGATCAGTCACTTTCCCATCCCGCTGCCCAGTCACCAGCCGTTCCGGTAACGCATGGCATCATCGAGCGCATCGAATTCGTTGGCAATCGACGTATCCGTAGCGACACCTTGAAGGCTCGCATCTTCAGCCGCGAAGGCGATAACTACAACGAAGAAACTTTGCGCCGTGACTTCCAGGCGCTTTGGAATACCCAATTTTTTGAAGACGTAAAACTACGCGTCGAAGATTCGCCCGACCGCCCCGACGCGAAAATTATTATCTTCGACGTAAAAGAGCGCCCGGTCATCCGCCGCATCCGCTATGACGGCATTCATTCCATCTCCGAGTCCGACATTCTCGATCGCTTCAAGGAGCGCAAAGTCGGCCTCAGCGTGGAAAGCCAGTTTGATCCCACGAAAATCAAAAAAGCCGAAGTCGTGCTGCGCGAACTCCTCGGTGAACACGGCCGTCAATTCGCCAAGGTCACCCCCGAATACGAAAGAATCGCTTCTAGTAACGCCGTCATCCTCGTTTTCAAAATTGAGGAAGGCCCCAAGGTTAAAGTCGGCCACATCAAATTCACCGGCAATCATGCGTTCAGCGATCGGAAGTTGATTCGCGCCATGCGTCACGATCGTCCCTATGCGATTCCGCTATACCTCACGGAAATCGCGGTGCTCTCGAAAACCTACGATCGCGACAAGTTAAACGAAGACATCGAAGTAGGAATACGTGGCCTTTATCAGGACAACGGCTACTTCAAAGTAAACATCCCAGCTCCCATTCTGGAAAATGTCGACACCCCCTCCTACAAACTCGGCGTTCCCCTGCCCTTCACCGCCCACGGGATAGGAAAAGCTGTCAACATCACGATCCCCATCGAAGAAGGCGAACGCTTCCACATGGGTTCCTTGAAAATCGTCAGCGCCGACCCCGACAAAGCCTTGTCCCTCAAAGTCGAAGCCCTCAAGAGCATTTTCCCCTTGAAGGAAGGCGACATCTTCGCCACCGACAAACTTCGCAAAGCCCTCGAGAATTATAAAAACGCCTATGGCGAGTACGGCTTCATTGACTTCACCCCTGAACCTGCAATGGACATCGACGACGATAAGAAAATTATCAATCTGACTTTGAAGTTCAACGAAGAGAAACAGTACTACGTCCGCCGCATTGACTTCAGCGGTAATACCACCACCCGTGACAAAGTCATCCGCCGCCAGTTGCTCATCGATGAAGGCCAGCTGTTCAACAAACGCGCCTGGGAATTGAGTATCCTGCGCCTCAACCAACTCGATTATTTCGATCGCATCGAAGCGGACAAAGCCGCCGAGCTGAAACGCAACACCAAAGAAGGCACGGTGGACATCAATCTCAAGGTCAAGGAAAAGGGCAAGCAATCCATCGGCTTGCAGGGCGGAGTCAGCGGCTTATCTGGTACCTTTATCGGCCTAACCTACCAGACCAACAACTTCCTGGGTCTCGGCGAAACCTTGTCTTTCTCCGCCCAGTTCGGCAACCTCCAGCGCGTCTTCCAGTTTGGTTTTACCGAGCCTTATCTTTTTGATCGTCCCATCCAAACCGGCTTTACCGTTTTCTCCAGCCGTTACAATTTCGATCAAGCCCAGCAGCAAGCTCTCATCACCGGCCAGTCCGTTAGTATCAATCCGCAATTCATTCAGGATTACAACCAGAACAGCACCGGTTTCACTACCTTCGCGAGCTATCCTCTTAAGAAACGCCCCTTCACTCGCGTTTCCTTGACCTATGGCCTTACCCGCACCAACATCACAGCCTTCAACCAGGCTTCCTCGATTTTATTCGAACAACTTCAATTCCGCAGCGTTGCCGGGCCCAGTGCTCTCAACGGCATCATTTCCAGCACCGTCACGCCTAGCATTACCTACAACACCATAAACAATCCGCAAAATCCCACCACCGGTAAAAGTTACTTTTATAGTCTTGGTGTTTCGGGCGGCCCGCTGGGTGGCAACGTAAACAGCATCTCCAACGTTTTCCAATGGACCAGTTACCGTCCACATCACAAACACCGAAATGTAATCGGTATGCATGTTACCGCTGCCTATATCACTGGCTATGGCGGCCGGGAGGTCCCGCCGTTCAGCCGCTTCTACATGGGCGGCGAAAACGATATTCGCGGATTTGATATTCGCTCCATCTCGCCGGTTACCTTTATTCCTACTGCCTCCACGCAGCAGTTCATCTATTTGGATCCCACCACTCTGAGCGGCAATGGATCGCCGACACAGCGTTTCTTGAATGTGCCGGTCCTCGGTTACACCATTACGTTCCCGGGTGGCGACTTGCAGGGTTGGAGCAACTTCGAATATCGCATTCCCATTGCCGGCCCGGTTACCGCCGGACTTTTCTTGGACGTTGGAACCGTAGGCATTGTCCGCCAGAGTGCCTTGAAGCTTGATCCCACGGGCTTTGACAACCTGCTCACGCAGTTCCCCGGCGCACAGTCGCAAGCCGGCTTGCAGCAACAGCTTAAGATCGCTGCTGGCACAAATTTCCGACCGCGCGCCTCCACTGGCGCCGAGCTCGTCGTGCAGCTCCCCATCATTCAGGCGCCCTTCCGCATCTACTACGCGTTCAATATCAACCGCCTGCACCAGCAGATTATCGCGCCTCCGGATTACATCGAGCCGAGCGAGATCAACCTCATTAAAAATAATCCCGCGCTCAAGGATTTCTATAATTTCCAGTTTGCTCCGACGATCAATCAGTTCATCGCCAATCCCGGCCGTCTGAATTATTTCGAGCCTTTGCGGACTTTCCGGTTTACCGTGAGTCGGACATTTTGAGCTTGGATTTCATTCGCGAATTTACTATAGCTGCAGGCGGCAACTTCGTTCCGCGGAGTTGATTTTCGCGCGCAAATAGCAAAACGTTTTTGGGGGAAAAAGTGAGAATTAAGTTCGTGAATATTTGTAAATTTGGCGGGCTGGCCTTTGCCGCCGCCCTATACGTGTGGCTCGCCGGATGCAGCAGTAGTGGCAACGCAAACGTAGTGGTGGTCACCGTCAGCCCGGCGCAGGACATCCTGGTGGTCAATCAGTCCGTCACTCTGCTAGCCATCGTGACCGGTGCGACAGACACCTCCGTAGTCTGGACCTGCACCTTCACCACCAGTACCACGCCGGCGGGCTCAACGACTCCGGTCGTGTCGGCTGCTACTCCCTGCACCACCGCGCAAGGCGTCCTATCCAATAACCAAACCACCTCCGTTACCTACACCGCCCCCGCTACCGTTCCTAATCCGCCGCCCACCATCACCATCACAGCAACTTCAAATGCCGACAAGAAAAAAACCGGCACTGCCACTATCGCCCTGGATTCCGGAATCCGCGTTACTGTAACTCCCGCTACCGCTACGGTATCTACAGGCTCAGTGTTTCAATTCCACGCCACGCTCACCAACGACGCGACTCCCAACGACGTAACTTGGCTGCTCGCCCAGGCCACTACGACAAACGTTATTTCTCCCACGGCTGCCACTTGTTCTCCCGCGTGCGGCTCGATTGACTCCACCGGTTTGTACGCCGCTCCAGCTTCCGTGCCCTCTACAAATACGGTCACGGTGATCGCCACCTCAAAGCTTGACACCACCCGCTTTGCAACCGCTACCGTAACCGTCGTCCAGGCCGGACCCATCAGTTTTTCAAACGTTTCCCCCTCTGTCGCTCCTCAAGGTGGCTTGTTTCAGGATATTTTCCTGAGCGCTTCGAATCTCACTTCCAGCGGCGTTGCTGTCAACGTAAGTGGTGTTACGCCTCCCATCGACCAACTCTCTCAGGTAAAAGTGGTTTTCGCTCCCGGTTCCTCGACCTCTTCCATCGGTGCTCGTGTGCGCCTCAACGCACAACAGCTCGCGGTGGCTGGCTCTTTCACCGTAAGCATTACCAGCTCGAATCCTGCCAGCCCGGTGACTACCGTTGCCGGTGGAAATTTTACTCTGAACGTTGTTGCGGTCACTCCCTCAGTCGTGGCTTCGAATCCCGCAAGCTTTCCTCAGAATTCTCAAATCGTTCCCTCAGGTTTTCAGGGACCTGCCGGTCCTTTTATGAGTATTGACGGAGGTTACTACGGTCCTCCCAACAACCAGGTTGCTTTTGCACAACTGAACGGCACCACGTTGACGTCTATCGTAGACCCGAATAGTACGTTCGTCTCAAACTCACGCCGCCTGAACGTCACACTTCCAAATCTGCTTACGCTGACGAGTGCCAACGGTCCTGGCCTTTATCCCATCACCGTCACGAACAACAACGCCTCGCCATCCACTGCCTATTCCAACATCGCCATTGTTCCCGATTACGCCAACACCAACCCGCCGAGCGCTCCATCGGTTATTCCTTTGCCTGCCGGTTCGGCCCCCAGCGCTATTGCTGAGGATACTGTTCTGGGAGTCGCGGTAGTCGCGGAAACCGGCACAAGTTCCATTCAATTTGTCGACATGCGTACTGCAACGCCAGCCTTGCTCGGCGGTCCCATTCCTACGGGAAGTATTCCCGCGAGCACCGCGCCCGGAAGTCTGCCAACCGGCGTGGCGGTAGACGAAAATCTCCACATCGTCGCCGTCGTTAACTACGCGGATCGCAGCCTCTGGATTTTCCAGATCCCGACTCCTCCTGCGGCTCCGTCTGCAACCCCACTCGGCAAAATCGATCTCAGCACATTGATTCCGGCAACCGCTCCCACGACTCCTCCAAGCGCACCGCCATTTCCATATTCGGTGGGCATCGATTCCCAAACTCATCGCGGGATAGTTGCTTTCGCTTCCACCAACGTTGGATTTATCGTGAATCTCGATCCTTCGCAGCCCGCCTCGGTGTGTTTGTCGGGCCAACCGCCAGCCTCCACGCCAACCTATTGCCCCATCGCATCGGTAACCCTGAATACCGGTTCGAATCCCCAAATCGCTCTTGACCCTCGCGTCGATCTCGCCTACGTCACACCCGGCGGCGGCGGTAACCTATCCGTAGTGGATCTGCAGCACGTAGCCACGCAGGCCCGCATCGGCATAGCCTCCGCAACTAGAACGTCCGATGTCGTGACTGTCACGACTTCCACGCAGCACAATCTGAACCCCGGCAATCCCGGCACGGTCTTGATTAGCGGCCTTCCATCCGGGAAAAACGGCACTATCTTTGATGGCACTTTTAGCGTAACCAGCGTGATTGACGCCTCTACCTTCACGTATTCTCAAACGGCCGCGGACGATACCACTGCCAGCACCTCCTCCAGTCAGGGTTTTGTCACCTACGGTACGGCATTCCTCACCTACTCGTTGACTCCCACCGTCCAGGGCATCGCCATTAATCAGATCACCCGCACTGCGGTTCTCGCGGATCCCAATACGGATGTCGCGCAGATCAGCTTCATTGACTCTCTGGATCAAACCGTTAGCTCCTTCACCCTGTTCTCCGAAACCACCGGAGTTCCCACCGCTGGTCTCGCCCCGGAATCTGGTGGTGCGGACGTGTCATTCCAGCCCTTCACCAATACCGCGGTGTCCTTTAATCCGGCGCTTAATGAAGTCTCCATGATTGATCCGGTACTCTTGCAGCGCGACGCCATTGTCCACACTGGTCAAAATGGCCTGAAAACCATCACCTTCACTAACTCCGGCGTCTCCATTTCGCTGAAACTTTCCGGTGCGCTGCTAGTGGATGGCGCAACGAACACCGCGTTGGTCGCAAATTCCGGCAGCGACAACCTGACCTACTTCAAGCTCAGCACCTCCTTCAAGCCCGTTAACATCGAGCAGGTTCTAGCCCCTGCTATTCCTGGCGCCCTGTTACCGCAGACCGCCATCACTACCAGTGGCAGCACACCAGGCACTCTCAACGGCGTCCGAATTTTGGGCTCCGGCTTTGACGCCGGTTCGGTGGTTCGCCTGGATTCCCAAGCCGTACCTTCTACCTTCGTCAGTGCGCGTGAAATCGACGCAAATATTCCATCGTCATTACTCACCGGTCCGCGACGCTTTGCACTTGATGTCGTCAATAGCACCGGCATCGTTTCCAACAGCACCGATTTCACCGTAATTGAAGCTGTTCCCATTCCTGCCTGTTCCGGCACCCCTTCCGCGCCGGGTGCCGTAGCTATCGACCAACAGCGCAACATCGCTGTGGTCACCGACTTCGGCTGCTCCGACGCTTCCATAATCAGTCTGAAGTCTGACTCCACCTTCGGTACCTTGACTCATCGCATTCCCACTGGAGCGAGCCCGGCCGCGGTTGCCGTGATTCCCCGCTACGGATTTGCGGTCGTAACTAACAGCACCGCTGGCACTGCCTCTGTTCTGAATCTCGATAGCAACACGCAGGCCTCCGCCGATATTACAGTCGGCACACAACCCAACGGCGTGGCCATCGATCAGGAAAACGGCATGGCTCTGGTTGCCAACACCACTTCGAACACCGTTTCTGCCATTGACCTCACTCCCTTGCTGTCCGTCCCCGCGGGTACAGTCACTGCTTCTACCGTGGCTGTGGACCAGAGTCCCATTGCGGTGGCCATCGATCCCGATCGCGGCACCAATAATCGCGGCGAAGCGGTCGTAACTTCCTTAATCTTAAACGGCTCTAATCCGCCATCAGGCGCATTGGATGTGGTTGATCTCGGCGTCACGCCGCCCAGCAAGAACACTTCAGTGACGTTAGGTTCTATTCAGGCTACGCCAACTGGCATCGTCTTTGATCCAGCCACAACGTTGTTTTATGCCACCTCCAGCCAGGGTAATTCGATCACCGCGCTTAACCCAGACAACGGACTAACCCAGGTCATACCCGTCGGCGTCAATCCGACCTCTCTGGCTTACAACTATCAGAGCAGCACCATTCTCACCGTCAACGCTTTAAGTAACACCATATCTATCGTCGATTCCCAGACCTTTAAGACCAGAGCGACGCTCGGTATCAGCGGGTCGTCGCAATTTGCCGCCGCCATACATCCGCTCACAAACTTGGCGGTCATCGCCGATCAATCCAACAACCGTGTTTTACTGTTGCCTTTGCCGTGAGGGCGTTCCGGCTCGGTTTTTGTACATTTGGTTCCTGTCTTTGTTTTATGCGTCCGTTCAGCGTTTTTCTAATCGCCAGGGAAGAGTGGCCAGTAAGAGAAAAAGCTTGTTTCCATTTAGACATGTTTCTTCGTTGCAGGTAAGAAAACGGCTCGCTATACTTCACGGTTTGGATAGCGGCTGGACAATTGCCTGCTGCACACAGATTACTGCCATATAAAATTGGCGCAGCTTGAAGCCCCTCTCGGGGCCATCATAAGGAGAACAAAGTGAATTGCAGAAAGTTATTTTGTACCACTATCTTCGTCGGAGCGTTGGTCTTCGGCACGTCGGCATCAGCCGTCTTGGCGCAAGGAGCTGCCGCGACTCCAGCCTCGTCCGGACCAGCCGGTAAGGTCGGCGTCATTAACGTTCGCCAGGCGATCGTAACCACCTCGGAAGGCAAGCAAGCCTCTGCGGAACTGCAATCGCAATTCGCGGCGCGCCAAACCGAACTGGAAAATCTCAACAAACAAATCACCGATTTGCGGCAGCGCCTGGCTGCTGGTCAGTCTACCTTGAGCCAGGATGAACAAACACGCCTGACCCGCCAGGGCGAACTTTTAGCTCGCCAGCTGCAGCGCAAGCAGGATGAATATCAGGAAGATGTCAATGCTTCGCAGGGCGATGTCATCGACAAAATCGGCCGCAAGATGATCGACGTCCTCGACCGCTATGCCCGCGAAAATGGCTACATCGTGATCATGGACTCTTCCGCGCAGAACACCCCGATTTTATACGCTTCCAATCAGATTGATGTCACCCAGGAGATCATTCGCCTATACGATCAGGCCTACCCGTTGAAGGCTGGCTCAGCTACGCCTAAACCTGCACCCCGAACCCCGGCCCAATCCACTGCTCCCAAGCCGGCTCCATCTACATCTCAACCGCCAGCCGCTAAACCCTGATTCATCCGAGTCAATCGGGCGCAACCAAAAATCGCCTCCGGCCGTCCGGCCGCGAGGCGATTTGTTTTTTCATTAACACTCAACTGCTTCAGGGATTCTGAGGAGGAGCATCCGGCTCCTCGGCCCCTTTTGGTTTGCTGATGTCGTTCTTGGTATCCACGCCGAAAATCGCGTAATTCGATAATGTGTGCCGGTGATGGTAGCGATGGTGATGCAGTTCCAGATACATGTCCGCGTACCATGGCAACCACAGCTCGGTCTTGCCGTTTTGGAAGTTAACCGGGCCGTAATCAATCGCCAGATGGTCCCGCGTCAGTTCCAGGTCCTTCATCGGGTCACGCAAATCCGTTTCAACGTGCAACACCTGGTAGGTTGTTGCCGCGATCCACACGCGGCCTTTCAGCGGTATCTCCACCGTTTGCTTTTGCGTCTCCCACAATCTCAGGTATGACCGCTGATTTGGCTTTTGGCGAAAGTACATGAGCCACGCCGCTTTGCCTCTCCACTGCCCCAGCCCTTCGCACGTAAATTCTAACGTGTTGGCGAATCCTGGGCGGAACACATATACCCCCAGTCCCATCAATCCAACCGTTGCAAGCGACGTTGGAAACGAATCAAGTCCTGTTCCCCCGTCCCGGCTTTCCTTCAGGAATACCTGCCCATCTTTGGCATGATCAATAAAAACCAGGTAAGAAAAATCGCGTGTTCGAACGGGACCGGGCTTTCCTTTGCGATCGATTTCTTCATGTTCGATGTGCTCGGAGGCCATGAACTTCTCAAAATTTTCGAGTTCCTCCGTCGAGGCTTGTCCCGTGCGCCTCACTATATCGTCCGCGGAACAACTGACATCCCCGGCCACCCCCGGCTTGATGCTGTCTACATCTGATGGTCCCCACGGTCGTACCGGCCCGGCGGGCAGATCACCACCACCGGCAGTAAGGCTAGCATCGCCCGGCCGCTCACCTCCCGGCGCGGACACCGCCGCGCTCACATGCGAAATCGCCGCGTCCGCTGGTTTATCCAAATCTCCAAGATCGCCCTTGGCCACCGCCGCGGCCGGATCTTTCGGAAAGTCATGAATCACAACTTCAAATTCGTGTCGCGCCGCATCGCGGTTGCCTTCTCCCGCCAGGATTTCCCCCAGCAGCGCGTGCGCCATGGGAATTTTCTCTCCTGTGAGCTCGACCGCTTTCTGCGCATGTGGCTTGGCACTCGCATAATTCCCCTGCTGCAGAAATGCCGCCGCCAGATAGAACTGCGCTTGATACGACATCGTATTCGCACGTACCGCTTTTTCCAGCGTGGCCGTGGCTTCCGGGACCTGCTTGTTGCGCAGTTGTATTTCCCCCAGCGCTAACAGCGCGTGCTCATGCCCTGGATACAACGCAATCGCTCGTTCGAATCTCGCGCTCGCCGCATCAGTATTCTTTTGGCTGGCTTCCAGGGTTCCCAGCAGATATTGCACATCCGGATTTTGCGGCGCGCTGTCCGCGGCTTTCAGTAAATGTTTTCGCGCCTCATCCGGGCGATTCTTGTGAATCGCCTCGGTTGCCTTGTCCATCTCTTTCAGGACGTTCAGCGAAACTTGCGTCCTCCCGCCCGCTGCCGCGCTCTCCGAGGTCAGATGCAGATAAACGTACACGTATTGATTGCGCGACATCAGCGAGTCCACCACCAGCGCGCGCTCGTGTGCCGGTTTATAACCTGGCGCGTTGACCTCGATCACGCAATCTCCCGCCGGTATATTCGAAAATTGTGCCAACGCCGTATCCTTGGTAGGCCCGCTCAGATTTACGCCCGCCAGCGGACACGACAATCTCACCGTGGCGCTCTCCGTGACCGGCAATCCGTTCGGCCCGCGCACGCTCACGTACACGTTGGAAGCTGATGCCCCCACCACAGAATCCCCCGGGTGCGAGTTTATCGCTCCGAGTTGCGCAGGTCCCTGATCGGCTTGACCTGCCGCTCGTCCCGCAAATAGCAGCGTACAAAATAAAACTTTGCTAATAATGCGACCGGTTACTAAATAGACGGATAATTGCTTACTGGCGTTCATCGAGATGGCCCCGTACCGTTTCAAGTAAGGACACGCTGTGCGATTCAAAATTCGACTGTATGATTCAAAATTGGAGATGGTTATGGTCAGGACGCCCTCATAGAATACCGCCATCGCCTCACTCAATCTACCTTGGTCTGGCGCAAGATCTGGATCGAATCACGACGAAGTATAGACTCGCATCGAGCGCCCCAATGATAGGCCCGCATCGGGTGGCCTACCCTTTGCAGGTTTTTTTGCAAAGGGTGAGCTCCGGGGGTATGAAATCCGTATCAAAACCCCCGAGTTATGTCCCCGGACCCCATATCTTGCATTTACCTTGCCGCGGGAATATACTCTTCTTTCGCTCTGAAGCGGGTCGCACGAATGGGTGGGCGCAAGCCCACTTTTTTGTTGCTCGCGGTTACAGCGCTAGCTGGACCGGCATAGGCCGGGGAGTCTTCGCT
>JAUTXJ010000321.1 GCA_030838075.1 Acidobacteriaceae bacterium | reverse complement strand
ACTCCGCCTTGGGATTGACCTGCGTGTTGAATTCCTGAATGGCGTCGATCGGAATAATGGTGGCGGCATCGCCGATGACGGCTGCCGCGTTGGTCACGCTAAAACCCATGAACGCTTCATCATCGGTGACACCATCGACGATGAAGCTCGTGTCTTCCGGACGGATGCCGTTGGTGGTCTGTGTCCAAGGTCCCCCTCCTGGGTAAATCGCAGTGCCAGGGCGCAGCGTAAGCAGATTCTGATAATTCCGCCCATTCAGCGGCAGGTCATTTATGATTTCATTGCTGATTGTCCCGCCCAATGTAGTCGTCGTCGTGTCCAATAACGGCACCTCTTCGGTCACCGTAACGACTTCATTTTGCGACCCCGTCTGCAGCGCCGCGTCAATTCGCGCTTCCTTCCCGACCTCCAGCAAAATGTTTTGGCGCTCAAAAACCTTAAAACCTTTGGCCTCCACCCGCACGGTGTAGGTACCAGGCGTCAGATCCGAAGCCACGTATTCGCCCGCTTGATCGGTGGTCAAAGTTTTTGAAATGCCGCGCGCCACATCGGTAATCGTTACCGTGGCTCCCATAACATTTCCACCAGACTGGTCGGTCACCGCCCCTAAAATTTCGCCGTTGCCACCCTGGCCATAGGCCGGCACGCCGCCCGCCAGCAAACCCATCAGCACGAAGAGGGACAGGACCCCGATCGTCGCGAGTATCCGCCAGAATCGCTTCATTTTTGCAGTATTCGAGATCATAAGGACATCACCCTCCTGAAACGGTATAGCGCCTATACCATTCAATCTCCGGGCATGTCAAGCAAATCCTTGATATTAACTATCAAAAGAATCGATTTTACGAAGATTTACCGGCAGATGTTGGCATGGTGGTCGGACCACGGCCATCGCAAAGCGCACTCTCTACACTTTCGAAATTTGATCGCAGGATTAAGACGTTAGGGCTTTTTGGGGGCCGGAGCAGGCTGTTTTGCCGGCGGCACCTGGGCTGGCGGCTGAGAAATTGGAGGCTGCCCGCCCGACGCCGGAGTCGAACTGGGAGTTGCGAGTGGCGCCTTGGGTGCCGGAGCCGGTTTCGCCGGCTGCGAAACCTTTTGCAGGACCGAACCGCCCTGTTCCACAGCTCGGTCGGTCCTCAGAACCAATGCCATGGCGCATAGCATGAACATGACCGCGCACCATGTCGTCGCCTTGGACAAAACGTTCGCAGCGCCGCGCGGCCCGAATGCGGTTTGACTGCCTGCCCCGCCAAATGCGCCTGCCAAATCCGCAGCCTTACCGCTCTGGAGTAGTACCACGACGATCAACACCATGCAGTTGATCACGAAAAAACCTGTCAGGAGCCACCCGGCGTACTTGAAGCCGAGCACGATGATTCCCACACCTACCAGCAGCGCAATCGTCCACTTCATCCAACCAGGCATTCGATTTTCCTTGGTGCGCGATTATTCTTCCAGTTCGCGCACGGACTCATCAATTTCTATGGCGTTCACCGCTCCGTTTTTGCGGCTCCCCACCCTTCACATTGCACCACTGACAATAGACGCGAAAGACTTGGCGTCCAGGCTCGCCCCACCAACCAGCGCGCCATCCAGCTCTTCCTGGGCCATTAGCCCCTGTATGTTATCCGGCTTGACGCTCCCACCATAAAGAATACGCAAGGTTGCGGCAAGTTCCGGTGAAAATCGCCTCGCTACACACTGACGCAGGTAACGGTGCGACGCAGCGGCAATTTCAGGGGTAGCCGTGCGGCCGGTACCTATAGCCCACACTGGCTCGTATGCCATCAGAATACGGGAGAATTCCTCAGCGGTCAACGCGCCCGGACCGTTGCTTAGTTGAGCTTCGCAAACGCGCTCGGTGTGACCGGCTTCGCGTTCGGCAAGGGTTTCACCGACGCAAACAATAGGTGTCAGCCCGGCGGCAAGCGCGGCTTTAGTCTTTTTTGCCACCATCTCATCCGTCTCGCCAAAGATCTGCCGCCGCTCCGAGTGCCCGATAATGACGTAGCGACACCCGGCTTGCTTGAGCATCGCGGGAGAAACTTCTCCAGTGAACGCTCCCTCTTTTTCCCAATACACGTTTTGCCCAGCAATGCTGATTTTAGTATTTCTTGTCGACTCAACGGCCGCGGCGATAGACGGAAAAGGCGGCGCCACCACGATGTCGCAATAATTCGCGTCCGCAACCATCGGAGAAAACGCCGCAAAAAAAGCTCGCGTGTCGGCAATGGTCTTGTACATTTTCCAATTGCCCGCGATCACCCGACGCCTCATCGAATTATCCTCTTGCATGCTTTTTATTTCTCGGTGAGCGCTTGGACGCCAGGAAGCTTTTGGCCACCGAGAAATTCCAGCGAAGCTCCGCCACCGGTCGAAATATGCGAGATCTTATCCGCCACGCCGGACTGGTGTAAGGCCGCAACGGAGTCTCCGCCCCCAACAATGGAAGTCGCCCCGCTATCAGTGGCACCGGCAACAGCCTCGGCGATCGCCAACGTACCCTTTGCAAACGCCGGCATTTCGAATACGCCCATAGGCCCGTTCCACACAATCGTCTTCGCTTTCCCAATTTCCGCCCCGTACAAAGCAATCGTCTGCGGACCAATATCCAGCCCCATTTGATCGCTAGGGATGGCTCCCACATCTACCACTTTCGCGGGCGCATCCGGTTTGAACTCCGGCGCGATCACGTTATCGACCGGCAACATAAATTTGAAATTCCGGGCGCGCGCATCGTCCAGATTTTTTTTAGCCAGATCCAGTTTTTCATTTTCCACCAGCGATTTTCCGATAGCAGTGCCCTGCGCTTTCAGAAAGGTATACGCCATCCCGCCGCCAATCAGCAGAACATCCGCAATCTTCATTAAGTTTTCGACCACTTCGATCTTGTCGCTTACTTTGGCCCCGCCAAGAATCGCCACAAACGGCCTCTCCGGATTGCTGATGGCCTTCCCAAGGTAGGCCAGCTCCTTTTCCATCAGCAGGCCCGCCGCGGATTGCTTCACGAAATGGGTTATGCCTACCACAGACGCATGCGCGCGATGCGCCGAACCGAACGCGTCACAAACGAAAAGTCCATCGCACAATGCGGCCAGCTGTTTCGAAAAAGCCTGGTCGTTTTTCTCTTCTTCCGCATGAAACCGCACATTTTCCAGCAATAGCACTCCGCCATCTCTCAGCACCTTGCTCTTCGTCTCGGCCTCCGCGCCAATGCAATCATCGGAAAATTCAATGCGCTTTCCCAACAACTCCTCGAGCTTTTTGGCGGCCGGCTTCAAAGAATATTTTCCATTGCGCGCGCCTTTGGGACGCCCCAAATGTGACGCCAAAACAAGTCGCGCGCCCTTCTCAATCGCCAACCGCAAAGTCGGAAGTGTCTCCCGAATGCGTGTGTCGTCCGTAACCACCCCATCTTTCAGCGGCACGTTGAAATCCACGCGCAAAAACACGCGCTTTCCCCGTAGATCAAGATCCTTGATCGTTAGTTTCGTCATAATTTGAAATCCGCAAAGAAATTTAAAATTTCGCGGCCATGAATTTAATCAGGTCGCGGCAGCGGCAGGAATATCCCCATTCGTTGTCATACCAAGCCAGAACTTTCACGCAACGGTCTCCCACTACTTTCGTATATCCGGAGTCCACAATGGACGAATTCGGATTCCCCTTGAAATCCGCGGACACCAGCTCTTCTTCCGTGTACCCAA
>JAUTXJ010000292.1 GCA_030838075.1 Acidobacteriaceae bacterium | reverse complement strand
TTGACCACCCGGTCCGCGCCTTCCTTGCTGGATGAATAATTGACCACCACGGACGCGCCTTCCGCCGCCAGATGCTTTGCAATGGCTGCGCCAATTCCTTTGGACGCCCCAGTGACAACTGCAACTTTCCCTGCCAATCGCTGTGCCATAAATCCTCCTGATAGCTCGATGTGACTTCCGTACCTGCCAGTACAGATGTGCGAGCCTTGGAATCGGGTATATGTTTCTCCGGCTAATTTCTTACCGTACGGTACAAAACAGGTGTGCAAGTGTTACAATGCGTTTATGAAGTCTAAGACTCGCAAAGAGTTATCCAGGCCCACCGGGCGTCCGTTATCGTTTGACCCCGACAAGGCGCTCGATCGCGCACTGGATGTCTTTTGGCGCAAGGGCTATGAAGGGGCTTCGCTCTCGGACCTCACCAAAGCCATGCGCATCAACCGGCCGAGTCTCTATGCCGCGTTCGGAGACAAGGAAAATCTATTCCACAAAGTGCTCGACCACTATGCGGAAGGTCCGGCTTCTCATTCAAGAGCTGCTCTCCAAGAGCCGACCAGTCGCGCGGTTGTCGAACGGCTCCTCTATGGAACCGCTGATATGCTCTCCTCCGACGGTAATCCGCGAGGTTGTTTGTGGGTGCAAGGCGCGTTGGCTTGTGGAAGTAGCGCCGATTCGGTGCGTAAGGAATTAATCTCGCGTCGTTTGGGCGGAGAAGCGGCACTTCGCCAGCGCTTAAAACGAGCCATAACGGAAGGCGATTTGCCTCCAGACGCAAACCCGGCCAGCCTTGCCCGTTACATCGCGATCATAATTCAGGGAATGTCTGTTCAAGCTGCCAGCGGTGCCACCCGCAGCCAACTTCGCGGCATCATCGACATTGCCTTGGAGTCCTGGCCGTCCCGGCGAAACACATAAGAAACAATTGGGCACACTCCTCTTCGCAGGCGGTTGACTCCCAACCGTGCAACTCCCAAAATCACAAAACGGGGGTTTTTGATCGCTTAGCCCCCAAATGTTTATGCCACAAGAACCTACTGCCATCGAGCAAGCTGTTTCGCGAGCGATTCGCGACAACCTGGATACCATCCAGCGCACCACTGACGAGCTCAATCAAGCCGTTAATGATGTGGTCGCCGCCTGCGCCAGCAGCAAACCCACCAACGCGCTGGCGCCGATGTTGCGCGCGCAGTCCACTGCCGCATCCATTGCCGCAGCTTTGGAAGTTCTTTCGCGCTTTGTTGCAATTACACTTAACCCGGGCCCGCGTTCGCCACTCGAAGCGGAAATGACGCGGCTGACCAGCGCCATCAGCGCGGAGTCGGCACGCCAACCTCACGCCGTCGCGCCTGCAAAGGAATCGACAAGCGCGCCTGCCAGTCACGAACCAGCGCACCCAAAGCTTTCGGTATCGGAGCCTGTAGCGCCAGTTAGCCCTGCCGAACCTGCTACAAGCAACGAGTTCGCGCCGCCAGCACATCCTAAGGTAGAGCCTGAAGTGCTCCAATCTGCGTCGTTAGATCTTCCTCAACCCGGGCCATTTCCTGAAGATGGTGAAGTGGCAACGGAAGGTGATTTTGACGTTAATCAACTGTCCGCCGAGGAACAGGAATTACATCGACGGGCTAATCGCGTTGCTAAAGTTTCTATGCAGGACATTAAAATGTTGCGTCCGGAGGCCGTGCGTTTGGGCCGCGAAAATAAAGACTTGTGCGTTAGACTGCGTGACGACATTGAAAAAGCTCACCGAGAATACGATCGCCGTTTCCGTCCCATCATGGATCATCCAGTGGACTACTTCTATCGTTGGATGGTCGAGATTCTCGCCGACGGCGACGCGCACGCGCTCGGAGAGTATCCGTACGCGATCCACGCGCAGCATCGCTAGATCGCTAGAACGTTTTCACGTGAATTTTCGTTTCCGCCAACATTCATCGTCACTTTTTCTAATGCGAACAGCTGCGCTCTGCCTGAGTATTTCGCTTTTGCTCGGTGATGCCAGCGTCGTCTTTGCGCAGTCGGCCCCTCAAAATAAGACCCGAAGCCACTCAAAGAAAAAATCAAAGAAGCCTAAAGCTGCGCCTTGCAAGGCCGACTGTGGAGTTACCACCTCTGCGCCGGAAATTACTTCTCCGACGCCGAGAGACGCCGCGGCTCAAACGGAACTGGCTTCGCTTGCACGCGGGCTTCACACCGCGACCCCAGGTGCGTACGAAAGATTGACTTCTTTCGCTACAAAAAATGCCTCCACAGTTTGGGGTCCGCGCGCCGCTCTGGCATTGGGCTACGAGGACTACACCAAGAACCGTCTTCCTCAAGCGCTGAACTGGTTCGCAAAAGCAAAAAAAGATGCCCTCCTCAATGAATATGCTTTGTATTGGTCCGCGCAAGCCAAGCGTGGGCAAAAAAATATGGCTGGAGCCTTCGCCGATCTGCGAACCTTTCAGCAGGAATATCCAAACAGCGCCATGCGCGAGCAGTTTTTAGAAGCCTACGCACCGACAGCTCGCGATACTGGCCACGCACAAGAGGCCATCGAAGCTTTGAACGCTTACCCCCCGGCGAACACCAGGCCCGTTTTGCTGCTGGAACGCGCACAAGCCTACAAAATGGCCCACCAATTACCGCGCGCGGGGAAAGATTACCAAACGCTCTATTACAAATATCCTTTGTCCGACGAAGCCAAAGCTGCCGCTATGTCCTTGCCGCAGATCGCTCGTGAGTTGGGCCGCGAGTATTCAAGCCCCACCCCGGAAATGCAGGAGCAGCGGGCTCAAATATTTTTCGATGCCCACAAATGGAAAGAATCGCGCGCCGAATTCGAGAAAGTTCTGTCCATGGTCAGTGATCCCGCCAGCCCCAAACGCCAGCGCGCGCAGTTGCGCATTGCGCAAGCCAGGATTCAGCTCAAAGGATCGCCGACGCTGCTCTCCTCTCTGAATACACCCGATCCCGAAGTCGACGCCGAGCGCCTATTTGGCCTGTCGCAAGCCTATCGCACAGCAAAAAATGAAGCTGAGATGTTCGCTACTCTCCAGAGCATCACCGAGAAATATCCTAAGAGCGTCTGGAACGAAGAAGCCTTAATGGCTTCCGGCAATTATTATTGGGTGCTGCTCGACCGCCCAAAGGCCGTCGCGTACTACCAGCGATTAATCGACGCATTTCCCGAGGGCAAATACGCCTACAACGCCGAATGGCGTATTGCGTGGATCGCCTTTCTGAACAATCAACCGGATGCGGACCAGCGGTTGACCACCTTTCTCTTAAAGTATCCGACCTCCGCCAACGCTGTTGACGCGCTGTACTGGCTTGGCCGCAGCGCCGAGCGCACCGGTAATCCCGGCCACGCTCGCAGTGATTACGAAAAAGCCATCGAGCGATTTCCGCAAACTTATTTTGCGCACGCCGCCGCAGCTCGGCTCAAACAGCTCGGACCTGGCGAGGAAGATCCATCCGATTTTCTGGCAAAAATTCCTGACCCTTCGCCCTTACGGGCTTTCGATGAGCCCATTCCTGAATCTGCTGCCGACCGCTGGGCCAAAGCTCAGGCGCTGCGCATCATCGCCTTCGATGCCTCCGCGGAACTGGAATTAAAAAACGCCTATTTCGCCACCTCATCTCCTCGTTTCCTGCTCGAAGCGGCACAAGCGGCCTTTGATCAGGGCCATTTCGCTGCCGGCATGTCTTACGGGCGGATCATTCTTCCGAGTTTCGAATCACGCAAAATATCCGACGCACCCATGGCCGTCTGGAAAATACTCTATCCCTTGCCGTACGAAGCGGCTCTCCGCCGCGAAGCAGCGCGCAACGATTTCGACCCGATGTTTGCGGCCGGATTGATCCGTCAGGAATCTACTTTTCAAGCGGACATCGTGTCTTACGCCAACGCCATCGGCTTGATGCAGGTCCTGCCAAAAACTGGCAAATTGCTCGCCAAGCAATTAAAGATTCGCTACAACAAAAAGCTTCTGTACGACGCCAATTACAACCTGCAGTTGGGCATGTTGTACATCGCCAATCTTGTCCGCCTTACGGGCGCCCCTGAATACGCCGCCGCGGCCTACAATGCCGGCGAAGATCGCATCGCTCTTTGGAAGGCTGAGCGCAATTACGAAGAAATACCCGAGCTCGTCGAATCCATTCCCTTCACCCAAACCCGCGAGTACGTGCAAATCGTCTTGCGCAATGCCGCCGTCTACCGGATGATTTATGGCGCTGGCGA
>JAUTXJ010000272.1 GCA_030838075.1 Acidobacteriaceae bacterium | reverse complement strand
AATCTTCAAACCTTTTTATCGCGTGAGCAGTGCCCGAGAACGCGAGACCGGCGGCACCGGGCTCGGTCTCGCCATCACCGATCGTGCCGTTCATCTTTATCACGGCAGCGTTGCAGCGCGGAATCGGACTGAGGGGGGCTTAGATGTCGAAATCCGTTTGCCGGTACTCTCGATCCTGCTGCACCAATTGCTCCAACAGATGGCTTCTGACTAGCGGGTAATTGGTGCGGGCGCCAGCTACTCTATTCTTCATCGCGGCGAACCTCGAAAGTCAGAAAATGGCTGTGGCGACATAATCGCAGGCGGAGCAGATCACCTGTTTTCTGCACCATTATGCTCTTGCCTTTTCCAATTCTTTCTGGTGATCAGTGAGCAGAGCATGAATCTTGCGGCGAGTATCCTTGCTGATAGCGTGGTTCAACTCGCTCCTTCCCGGATGTGCATTGCGCGTTTCTCCGCGGACAGAATTGACAACAGACGGAATCGGCGATTCGCCTCACCACATCAACTTCAAGCCGAACTGAATTTGGCGGGAAGTAGTGGTAGTGGCGGTGATCACGCCAGCCGTAGGTGACGGTCCTCCCGTCGCGGACGCGAAGACGACTGGGTTCGGCACATTGAAGTTCGTGTGATTGAAGATGTTGAAGAACTCGGAGCGAAATTGCAGGTTGAGCCGCTCAGAAAATGGGAACGTCTTGGTTAGAGAGATGTCCGTTTCGACAAGACTCGGGCCCTGCAAAACATTGCGACCAACGTTGCCATAAGTTCCGGGCAGCGGCGGGGAGAACGCGTTGGAGTTGAAATACTGATTTGGTCCGCCAGTGATCACCGGGCCACTGAAATTGGGATTCCAAGACGGTCGAACTGGATTGCGCGTGTCGCCGTCATTGGATGGGTTGTAAGACAACTGCGGGGTGAACGGCAGGCCGGACTGCACCGTCTGAATTCCGCTGAGTTGCCACCTTCCAATCAGCCGCTGCAGCCAGGGATGCTCGCGAGACGTGTCGCCAGCCCCAAATGGGAGATCGTATGTGGCGTTAATGACCGCTGAATTCCGTACGTCGAAAGAAGCCGGTCCATAATCGGCCTTTGGCTGAAGCGGATTCGCAACGAAGGCCGGAGAGTTCGTTGCGACGCTGGTGTTCATGTTGTCGCCATCATCGAGCGTCTTCGAGAATGTGTACACTCCTCGGAATTGCAATCCATGGCCGAACCGGCGGTTCACATCGGCCGCAACCCCTTGGTACGAACTAATGCCCTCGGAGAACCAACTCGTCGTGTTCCAGACCGCATTGTTGGCGAGCGCCGCGCCCGTCGGATAGTAATACGCCCCGGCGGGATAGCCTGCGGGGCATGACGACGCTGGGCAAATCGTCGGCGTTGGCAGGTTTGCATCGACAGAAAGCAATTCGTGGTAGGCATGTGAACCGACATAGCTAACGGCTAATGAGGTGCTTGAAGAGAGTTGTTGCTCAATTTTCAAGGTCCAGGATTCCACGGTCGGTGTTTTTAGGTCCGGCTGCACTCCACTGGGGATCACCTTTGTACCGGAATACGCCGTGTCCGGTGCGATGCCGGAGAAGGCTATATTCTTGACCGCGTAAACGGTGTTGAAAGGACCGTTTTGGTCGAGCCGATAACTCAAATTATCAAGGAGCGCGTAATACAGGCCGAATCCCGCCCTAACGACCGTCCTTTTTGAAGCGAAAGGAGACCAGGCGAGACTTGCGCGCGGCGCGGGCAGAAACTTTGCATTGTTCACAGCCAAGGCGGAATTGCCGACAACGGGCTGGGTTAAGATGACTGCACTGGAGTCAAACAAATAGTTTGACGCCCGCCCGTAGGCCTCATTCCATCCGTTTGTGGATTCACTCCGAAAGCCTATGCGAAGCTCCAGCGAAGGTCTTAGTTTTATCGAGTCTTCTACATAAAATGCACCCTCAAGCGAACGCCACGACAAGGGCGTAAAGCTCGGAGCGTACGTATATGTGCTCACTTTTCCTTGCAAGAATGTCTGCAGGTTGGTAAAGGAGAGCTGGCCGTACTGGTCCTGGAGCAGAGCATCGTTCGCCTGCACGCCCTGCAATCTTCCGCCGAAACTGAATAAGTGCTTGCTGTGACTGAACGATACCTGGTCAGACGCGGTGTATAGATTTCGCACCGCACTGAGATTGCTTCCGGCGTTGGTCCCGCCGTTTGTGATTTGCGACGCACCATTCAGTGTCGTGCCTCCGCCAACCACGACTGCACCGACGGGCTGGTCCTGATGGATCCAGCCGGGTAAATTTACCGTAGTCCCGCTGTTGAAGTAAAAACGCCCACGCGAGAAACCAAATGTCGCCGTGTTGAGCAGCGAGGGGGAAAATACATGAGTTTCGCTGACACTGGCTACTTGTTCTCGCAAGAAAATATCCACGAGAGTGAAAGGATTGGTAGTGGGCGAGTGTGCCTCGCTGTCGTCAACCGTGTAGACGGCCGCAAGCGAGTCCTTGTCCGTGAAGATCTGGTCCAGCCTGGCGGTCCCAAAGTCTTCGCGAATCGTCTG
>JAUTXJ010000368.1 GCA_030838075.1 Acidobacteriaceae bacterium | reverse complement strand
CGAGATGAGTTTACATTGCACTACCAGCCGAAGATCAGCCTCAAAACGGGAGAGATCACGGGAGTGGAAGCGTTGTTGCGTTGGAAACACCCCACGCGCGGATTGATTTCTCCGTTACAATTTGTGCCAATCGCCGAAGAGACCGGATTGATCGTTCCCATCGGTCAGTGGGTACTCCTCCAAGCCTGCCGACAGGCGCGTGCCTGGATGGATGCGGGACTTCCTCCGGTGCGTATGGCCGTCAATGTATCCGCAGCGGAGTTCATGGCCAAGGATTTCTTGTCGGGAGTTCGTGCCGCGCTGATTTCGACTGGGGTGGATCCTCACAATTTAGAGCTGGAACTTACCGAGACGGTGTTGATGCGAGACGCGGAGTCCGCTGTAAGGATTCTGCACGCGTTGAAGGCAATCGGAGTACAGCTTGCCGTGGACGATTTTGGCATTGGCTATTCGAGCTTCAGCTATCTGCAAAGATTTCCGCTGGACGCTTTGAAGATTGACCGCACGTTTATCAACGAAATCTCGGCAGCCGGAGAAGGGGCCACAATCCTCAGTGCCATGATCGATATCGGCCTGAGCTTGAAGCACCGCGTCATTGCCGAGGGCGTGGAAACAGCCGAGCAGCTTCACTTCCTGCAAAAGAAGGGGTGCAGCGAGGGCCAGGGATATTTTTTTTGCCATCCGGTAGTTGCAGACAAGTTCGCGGAATTTTTAAAGGGCGGTGTAAGAGAATCGGCCGTCCACTAGGAAACTGGGACAGACGGCGTTTCGCTTCTTCCGCAAGGTCGGAAAGAAGCGTCGGAGGGAAGCGCCCACCCTTTGAAACCCCACAAAAGGTAGGCCACCCTGGCAGGAAGAAAATTCAACTGCAGGACCCGTTCTGAAAATCGACGGTGGGGCACCCTCGCGTGATTTTGATTGGCGGGCCGAGTTGAAGAAAAAGATGCGGGCTATTCGTAGCGCAGAGCTACGAGGGGATCGACGCGGGTGGCGCGGCGAGCGGGGATGTACGAGGCGAAGAGGGCGACGGCAGAGAGCAGGACGGCGACGGCGACGAAGGTTAATGGGTCTGTGGCGCTGATGCCGAAGAGGAGAGTGGATATGAGGCGGGTAATGGCCAGCGACGCGGCAATGCCGATTACTACGCCGAGAGCTGCGATGCGCGCGCCTTCACCTAGCACCAAGCGCAAAATGTTGTCACGGCCGGCGCCCAAGGACATGCGAATGCCAATCTCCTGTGTGCGGCGCGTAACCGAAAAGGCCACGACACCGTAGATGCCGAGCGCGGCAAGAACCAGAGCGACGGCGGCAAAGAGTCCTCCGAGCAGGAGCAGAAAACGGCGTGCCGCGAGCCAGCCGCCCATTTCCTCGGCGAAAGTGGAGAATTTGACGGGGGCATCTGGAGCGAGGTCGCGAAAGATTTCGCGCGCGGCAGAAACGATCTCAGCGGGCGGCAGGGAGCTACGTATGACGATTGTTGGTGAAGAATTGGCGTTCAGGCCGCGCTGACGGTAATCCACATAAATAATGGAGCTCGGGGGACGATCCAGGCCTTCGGCGCGCACGTCGCCAACGACACCTACGATGGTGAGCGGTTTCACGTTGCCGTCCATGTTGCCGAAATTGATGATTTGCCCAACAGGATCATGATCTGGCCATTGCTGGCGAGCCAGGGACTGACTGATAACCGCGACGTTAAGCGAATTGAGATTGTCCTGATCGCCGAAAATGCGCCCACGGATCAGAGGAATCCCCAAGGTGCGGAAGTAACCTTCGCCGGCGACGCAGTACAAAGCATGTCCGACCTGGGAAGGGTTTTGAGCAATGCGAGCCCATTCGTCGAAATTGGTGGGCGACTTTTGGCCGTTGAGTATTAGAAATCCACCGTCAGCGAGATTGTCGCCAGCCGCGACCGGGATGGCTCCAGATAAACCGACGGATAGGACGCCGTGAAGCGCGCCGAGGCGGGCCAATACATCGTCCATCAGATGTACTTGTTGCGCGATGGCTGACTGGTCCGCGTCCAATTTTCCTTGTGGAATTGGAGGCGAAAATTCCATGGTGATGAGATTTTGTTGGCTAAAGCCGGGGCTGGTAGAAATAAGGCGCAAGAAACTGCGGCCGAGAAGGCCTGCGCCGACCAAAATAACAAGGGTGATGGCAATTTCGCCGATCACCAAGAAGCCGCGAAAGCGCTGACTGGCGCCCGTTCCAGTGTAAGTGCGAGCGCCAGCGCGCAAAGTTTCGTTTAGATCTCCACCGCCGGCACGCCAAGCGGTAAAAAGCCCGAGCGAAACGGCGACGGCTATAGTTGCGGCCAACGCGAACAGCAGAACCGGAGTGTTGATGGCTATACCTTGTTGTCGCGGCAGGTTGGTGGGAAGAATTGCGGGAATTACCTTTACCGCCCACAGAGCAATTAAAACGCCCAGTACACCTCCGGCGAAGGAAAGGGCGAAAGACTCGGCGAGGAACTGCCGAATGAAACGGCCGCGTCCAGCGCCAAGAGCTGCGCGCACAGCCAGTTCTTTGACGCGGGTGGAAGTACGCACCAGAAGCAAAGCAGCGACATTGGCACACGCTACGAGAAGCAAGAGGCCGACGACTCCGAGAAGGGTGAGGAGAGCAGTGCGCACATCTCCTACCATTGCGTCAGAGAGGGGGACGACCGCAGCGTCGTCAAGATCAACTTCTTTGCCGTACTGATCTCGAATGCGACGCGCAATGGCGCCGAGATTCGCGCGCGCCTGAGCGACGGTGACGCCGTCGCGGAGACGGCCGACGCCACGCCAATTGTGCGCGGTGCGGCTTGGAGTTTCAGAGTTCAACTCGCGCGGAATCCAGGCCTGCACGCCAGCGGGGAATGCGAATCCTTGCGGCATCACACCAACGATTTGATAAACGCCGCCTTCCAAGGAGAGATGGGAGCGCGATAGGTCGGACTCGCCGCCAAGATATCTTTGCCAGTAGCTGTGACTCACGATTACGGCCGCAGCGCCGTGCAGGCGTTGCTCGTCGGGAGCAAACGCGCGGCCGCGAACAGGCTCGACGCCAAGGACCTTGAAGAAATCGCGGGAGACGGCGGCGAGGTTGAGACGTACTGGCTCGCTGCCACCAGAAACGGACGAGAGCCCAAATCCATATACCGCGAGACTATCGAACGTGCTGTTCTGGGCGAGAAAGTCGTCAAAATTTGGATCCGCCAAGTTGATGCGATGGCCGTCAGGAGACTGTTCCCAGACGCGAACGATTTGCTGGGGATTTGGGTAGGGAAGAGGGCGGAGCAGTACGGCGTCTACAACCGAGAAAATGGAAGTTGACGCGCCGATGCCGAGGGCCAGCGTAAGAATAGCTACGGAGGTGAAGCCTGGAGATTTGCGAAGCATACGCACGGCAAAGCGTAGATCATGCCACGAGGTCTCGACAATCGATTCCCAGCTGGAAGAGCGCACGACTTCCCTGGAAACTTCGACACTGCCGTGTTCCAGGCGCACGGAGCGCAGCGCTTCTTTACGGCTCATACCCTGCTTCATCTTTTCTTCGGCGGCCATATCGAGGAAGGCGCGCAGCTCGTCGTCTAATTCCTTTTCGACGCGCTTCTTTCGGAACAGCGATCGGAGTCCGCCGAACATGGTAGGCAGCAATGACATGGTCGCTTACGAGGCCTCCAAGATTCTGGCGATGGCGGCCACTTGTTTTCCCCATTCTCTTTTTTCGCTGGTGAGTCTTTTTCGTCCCTGGTCCGTCAGGGCGTAATACTTTGCGCGCCTGCTATTCTCGGTAGCTTTCCATTCGCTTTTGATCAAGCCTGCCCGTTGCAGCCGCTGGAAGGCGACAAACAGGGAACCTGCATTGAGGCGAAAAACACCTTGGCTCATTTGTTCGAGGCGGACAGCGACGCCATAGCCGTGCATGGGTTGGAGGACCAGGGTTTTCAGGATGAGCATGTCGAGGGTGCCTTGAACGAGGTCACTTGGTTTTTCCGGCATAGAAGCTATTCCTCCTGAGGATCAAGAGGAAGAATACAGCTCTTCTGTTGATTGTCAAGAGGAGAGGAACGCGGGAAGTTCAGTTCGCGCTTTAGGCGGATCGCGTATTAGGGAAATTAAACTGCAAGAGCCAAGAAAAATTTAACTGCAGGACCCACGGCAGGAAGAAAATTCAACTGAAAGACCCACCCTAAAAATCGAGGGAGGGGCACGTGGCGTCGGAGAGAGTCGCCCACCCTTTGAAACCCACAAAGGGAAGGCCACCCGACAGGAAGAAAATTCAACGGCAAGAGGAAATTCAACGGCAAGAGAAAATCGAGCTTGGCTCCAAAATGATCTGACTCCAATAAGGCAGCGCGACCAATTCCCGTGTTTGACTTTTACTCAGCGTGCCCATAGCATTTCCTGTTCTACTCGTGGCTGATTTTTAGGTAGAGGCGAGCGCGTTTTGTTAATCCCGCAACGGAGGAAGAATGGCGATTAGAGTTGGAATCAACGGGTTTGGGCGCATCGGGCGCAACATCATGCGCACCGCTTTGGACGATAAGGATATTCAATTTGTGGCGGTAAACGACGTGACGGACGCGGCGACGCTCGCGCATCTGCTGAAATACGACTCTGTGCTCGGGAACCTGCACCATAAAGTTACGCACACGGATGACACCATCAGCGTGGAGGGCAAGAGTTTTAAAGTTTTCAAGACCAAAGACCCAGGGGAAATTGATTGGCCTTCGGTGGGCGCGGACATCGTGGTCGAATCCACGGGACTTTTTACCAAGGGTGCCGACGCCAAGAAACATCTGCGCGGCACGGTCAAGAAAGTGATTATTTCGGCTCCGGCCGATGGGCCGGACGCTACTTTTGTGTTGGGCGTGAACGACAAGACGTACGACCCCGCGAAACACAACGTGGTCTCCAACGCTTCGTGCACCACGAATTGTCTTGCGCCGGTCGCCAAAGTTTTGCAGGAAACATTTGGTATTCACAGTGGGACGATGACGACTATTCACTCTTATACTAACGACCAAAAGCTTTTGGATCTGCCGCATAAGGACCTACGGCGGGCGCGCGCGGCGGCGATCAATATGATTCCGAGTTCCACTGGGGCAGCCAAGGCTTTGCATTTAGTGATCCCAGAGCTGAAAGGGAAGCTCGACGGGTATGCCATGCGGGTGCCAACGCCGAATGTGAGCGTCGTGGATCTGACGGTGTTTGTGGACAAACCGGCCACGGTGGAATCCGTCAACGCGGCAT
>JAUTXJ010000168.1 GCA_030838075.1 Acidobacteriaceae bacterium | reverse complement strand
TTTCAAACGATGGCGTGCTTCCCAATCCTTTGCCGACGGCAGGGACTCGGAGTATCGCCATTGCTGCGGCTCGGCCCGTTACTACTCTGAGGGACTCCGAACGCTCTCTTATTCTGCGTATGCTTGAAGAAGTAAGTTGGGTAATCGGTGGCCCCAAAGGCGCCGCCACGAAGCTTGGATTGAAACGCACCACTTTGATCCACAAGATGCAGAAGCTGGGGATTTCCCGGCCGGTTCTCCAAAGTGGTCGAGATCAGGTTGGGCAAGCGCTGCGGGAGCCGGACGTTCTGCAGTAGATCCAGTACCGCCAAATCGGAGCTCTTGTGCGCGAATTTAAAAAAGAGAGAGCATAAAACCGCTGTTATTTGAGGAAACGTTATGAAAAGTTTTGCGGCAGATCAAATGAAAATAGGATTCATTGGCTTAGGAAACATGGGAAGCCGGATTGCACAACGCCTGCTTGATCACGGATACCGACTCGAAGTCTACGATCGAAATTTCGCTAAGGCAGAAGGCATCGCCGCAAAGGGCGCTGTCGTTGCGAAGAACATTCTTGAACTGGCACATACCGCAGACGTGGTTCTTTCGTGCCTGACCAATGATGAAGCGGTTCGGAGCGTTTTCCTCGAGCCTGCGGGAGTTCTCGCCGGGGCACGGCCCGGAACCACCGTGCTCGAGATGAGCACCATCTCTCCGGAGACCTCGCGAGAACTGCACAGACTCAGCGCCCGAAAAGGCATCGACGTGCTGGATGTCGCTATCTCGGGCAGCACTCCAGCTGCGGAACAAGGCATGTTGACGCTTCTGGTGGGCGGCAACGAGGATTTGTTCCGCGCTGCTGAGCCAATATTCCGGTCTGTCGCGAAGCAACACTTTCTTCTGGGTGGTCCTGGCTCAGGAACAGCCATGAAGTTGGTTGTCAACACTCTGTTAGGCCTTGGCATGCAGGCGATCGCTGAGGCTGTCGTTCTTGGGGAAAAAACTGGCCTTGATCGCAAACGGCTGCTCGAAGTCTTATCGAAGACGGCTGTTGTCGCTCCCGCCCATGTAGGTAAGTTGGCGAGGATCGCGATCAACGATTACAGTCCGCAGTTTCCACTGAGTCTGATGAACAAGGATTTTCAGTTGATTCTCAACGCGGCGGCAAAAGAGCAAGTTCGCATGCCTGCGACAGAAACTGCCTTTTATGTAAACTCTGAAGAATTGGATGGTGGGAACGAGGAGGATTTCTCCGCGGTCTTGCGGCGAATGGAAGAGGTTGCAGGTGTTTCAAACCCTCTCGCCTCGCACGCCATTTGATGTTATCGGTTACCCGAGTGCAGACAGTCTCGTGTCTTAATGTGTTGGCGCACAGCTTACCAACGGCGCCCAACCCAGTGCGACCAAGGCGGGAAACCTTCATTGCAACTCGGGCTGTCACGAGCCCAAGCATACTTGGTTCCGAATCTGAGGCGAATGGGGTCCGGAGGCGGCCCCTTGTAAGACCGCCTCCACCCATAGCGTGCGGATTAGAAGACGAACTTTGCTTGCAGTTCGATTACCCGCGGTGACGCGTCCGCACCCAGACCGGAGCCATAAATCGTCGTCGGCTGACTGACCGTCTGGGTGATTTGTCCGAACCCGCCGCTGTCCACGTTGGTGTTCGGGAATGCAAAGTTCGGATGATTGAAGAGATTAAAGAACCTTGCGCCTACGGAGAACTGAGCGCTCTCCCACTTCGGTATCCCAAAAGCCTTCTCCACGTCGAAGTCGGTGTCGAAGTAACCTGGGCCACGAAACTGATTCCGCCGCTGTGTGGCGAAATTATTGGTTGGGTCAGTGAAATTGGCGGCGTTGTAGCACGGATTGGGCAACCCATTCACCAACTGTGCCGCGGAACCACCGCAGTTAATATTAGGAGAACCCGCGACGTTTGCGAGCACTGCTGTGGTAGTGGCGGGACTTGAACTGCCGAACAAGCTCCCTTGCAGATTAGCTGTCTCGTTGCTGCTCCAGATCGAGTACGGGAAGCCCGTGTGCTTGAAGATGGTACCGGAGAACGTCCACCCCTTCACGAGCGCGTCCGGACCGCGGGATGTTAGATGACGGAATGCGTTACTCCAAACGTAGTTCATGACAAACGACTGCCGGACGTCGTAGTCAGCACTGCCGTTGTTAAGCTGCCGGATATTGAATGGATTTAAGGGCGTGACCACATCAACGTTGCCGTTGGCGTTCAAGCCGAAAGGGTTCAAGGAGCTATTAGAGATTTCATCCAGAGCATGACTGTAGGTGTAGGATGCCTGGAACTGAAAGCCTCCAGTAAAATTGTGCGCGGCCGTCAGGGTGACACCATTGTAGTTTGAGTTCCCAACGTTCTGTGTCTGGGCAACCACTCCGAATCGCGCGTCTGGCTGGTTAATTGGGAGACCTCCGAAGGGAGCGCCCGTGGGACTAAAAGCGTTTAA
Organism: Acidobacteriaceae bacterium; assembly: GCA_030838075.1. GTDB lineage: Bacteria > Acidobacteriota > Terriglobia > Acidiferrales > UBA7541 > Acidiferrum. The sequence continues at coordinate 976 of JAUTXJ010000168.1, read as the reverse complement.
GGCTGGATTTGTGATTTCTTCGTGTTCACCATGGTTGCCCACATACTTTGCGCTCACCGTGGTGTGCCAGCCCAGAGCCTGTTGGATTTCCACATCCCACTCGTCATAACGCGGAATCTGTACTTTGCCGGGGTTAAAGAAGTTGAAGGCGGGAACCGTACCGCCGTTGGCAAAATTCGCGCGGAAGGCAGCATTGGCCGCCGTCGCTTGCCCATTCAGGTTTCCTGGCGCCGCGGGTGAGAGCGCGCCATTAAAGAGTACGAACGACGGATCATTCGGAGCATTGGTCAGAATGTCGTCAATCGCACCCGTGGGAATGGCGTCGCTGAAGATACCGAACCCGCCGCGGACGACCGTGTTCCTGGCGCCGAACGGCGACCATGCGAAGCCGACTTTCGGCTCATACACGATGGACGTTACCGAAGGAAATGCGGTATGCAAACCCGTGCTCAAAGCCTGATTCACGGGAGCCGTGGGGTCCAGGTTCTGAAACTGCGCTGAGAGGCTTTGAAAGCAATTGGCCTGGCAGACCGGATTCGACAAGTGGTCAAACCGCATACTCAGCGTAAGCTTCAGGTTGGGAGTAACCTTGACTTCGTCTGACGCATACCATCCGAGTTGATAGAGCGCTATCGGTACATTTGTATTCAGCGGAAAGTTCTGAGCCACTAGGTTCCCCACGCTCGTGTTGGAAGGCGCCACACCTCCGAACGCGAAGTCGTTCAGGGAGACTTCCTCGGCAAAAGGAATCACTCCGGTGAAATTATGGTCGCTCACATCGTCGCGGCGGAAGTTGATGCCAAACCGAAATCCGTGCCTTCCGCGACTCCAACTGAAGTCGTCCACGATTCCGTACTGGGTCACTGACCGCCCCTGCGGAAAAGCGGTTCCATCATTATTCAGGGGGAACAGTGAACCGTCCCCTAGGAAGACGGTCTGAGGAAGAGTCTGAAATTCTGCGGCCTGGTTCACCATC
>JAUTXJ010000146.1 GCA_030838075.1 Acidobacteriaceae bacterium | reverse complement strand
TTTGGCGCCATCCGTGATGGACCGCGAACTGAATCGCGGACTTATCCGCCCTCCGCAGGTGACGTACAAGGAATTATGGATGCTGCGGGAAAAAGAGTCAAACGGGAAGATTCGGTGAAAATCGAATTGGCATGAGCCGGAAATTCAATTTTTGAACGGAACTTTTGGAAGAGGGAAGCGGAAGTATGTGATGTGTGGCCAAAAAAGCGTCGCGCCGGTGGGGATCGCGGGCGTGGTTGGTGAATTGAATGCGTGTAATGAATTTCATCTGCAACTTTATTTTTTCTGCAGTGTTTTTCTCACTAGGGCTGGGTGTGTATCAGGTGTGGTTTGCGTCCTGCGTGACGGCCTGGCCTGAGTTGCGGCGCTTGTTCGTAAAAAGTTAACTCAATTCGTAGTTCGCTCACAGCCATTTTGGCGGGAGGGCCATCTAAAGGGTCGATGTGTCTTGGCAACTTCTTCAAGGGTGAGGAATGAAAATACATAAGTGGGTGCGAAGTGCGTGCGCGATTGGTGGGGTGCTCGCGTTCGTGTTGGGCGTTGAGGCGCGGGGCCAACAGATTCAGCTGAGCGCTGGCCATCGCGCAGGGGCTGCCTACGATGTGGCGCGCGAGAGCGTCATAAGCGGAAAAATTGTGCAGTACAATGCGTCGTCGACGACCCCGCCGCTCGGTGCACACATTTCTCTGCAAACTTCTTCGGGCACGATCGACGTACATGCCGGCAACGCCAAACTTATCCAGGCAAGTAACATTTCTTTGCAGGCTGGAGATTCCGTCAGCATTACCGGCGAAACTGTGCAGTTCGGTAACAGCAGTGTTTTTGTTGCGCGCGTCATACAAAAAGGTTCGCAGTCTGTGGCGGTACGCTCAAAAAACGGTGTGCCACTGTTGCCGACCGCCGTTAACGCGAACGGGAAGATCGTCTCGCCGGCGGGTGCGCGATGAAAACGCACGCGATCAAACGAATTTTTCTGGCTGGCAGTTTAGCACTGGCTCTATATTCCGCAGCCTGCGGCGGGGGAAATGGCACGTTCACTCCTACGCCGACACCCACTCCAACGCCACAGGGCAGTTATTCGCTCGCGAGTTTGAACGGCACCTACGCCTTCTCGATGAGCGGCACCGACAACACGCAAGGCCTATCGATTTCCCGAATTGGCAGTTTTCACGCCGACGGCCAGGGCAACATCACCATGGCTATTGAAGACGTAAATGATGGCGGCTCGTTCAGCACCTTTAATTTCACGGCAGCGCCTGCTTCAAACTATACGATGAGTTCGAATGGGCGAGGCGTGCTGACCTTAAGCCATCCGGACGTAGTGAATCCTAGCGTGGCGAATAATTTTACGTTCAGCATCGCGTTGGATTCCACTTCTAGCGGCTTGATGATTGAGACGGACGGCTCCTCCACCATGAGCGGAAACTTCCGGCTGCAAACCATCAGCAGCACGTTCGCGACGGCTTATGCATTTGATGTTAGCGGCGTGGATTTGGGGAACTCGACTTCCGTATCGTTCATAGGCCAATTCACTACCAACGGTGCTAGTGGTGTCACTGGCGGGGAAATGGATGTGAACGACGGTGCTTCTCCTACAGGAGCGATTGCCCTACAGCCCGGAACGATCACGCTGGATGCAACCAACTTCAGCAACTTTGGGCGCGGAACAATGACGCTCAACACCACGCTGAATAGCCAACTGCTTAATCTGAGTTATGTCTTTTATGTCGTGGACGGCAGCCATCTCGTGCTGGTGGAAAATGACACGGTGGCAGCAACTTCGGGCTCGGCAATCGCGCAAACCGCGGTACCGACCACGGTGGCGGCGTTCCCCGGCAGCTTTGTGTTTGCGGTTGGCGGTGCTGCGATCAGTCAGGGCGTGTTTGGGGGACTGGCGCGGGTAGGAAGATTTACTTCGGATGCCAATGGAAACATCACGAATCTGAGCCTCGATGAGGATTTCAGCGGTGGCGTAAATGCTTTTCCGAAGGGCGGCGGATTCAGCAACGTCACTTTGACGATCGATGCAGCAGGCACCGGGCGCGGCACGTTGAACTTCACGGACGTGACGAGAAATCAACCTTTTCAATATGTTTTCTATATGGCTTCCGCTACGCAAGGCTTCATTCAGGATGATTCGGCCAATGTGGTTGCCGATGGGTCCATCACGGCACAGAGTGGAACATTCACCGCGGCTTCCATAGCGGGGAGCTACGCCATCAACTGGAGTGGCGTGAACCTAGCCAATGGCTTTGAAGAGGATTTTGTCGGGGTAATTCCCGTGTCGAGCGCGGGCTCGAACAACATTTCCGGGGGTGTGTTGGATTTCACTGAACTGGGCGACGGCAAGATTTTCACGGGTGTCGCGGTTAATGGGTTGCTGACACTGCAAGGAGATGGAACGTTGGGAGGGGCGCAGGGGAATGCGTTGCAGTTGACGACTTCAACGACGCCGTCGACTACGTTTAATTTCCGAGCTTACGTGGTCAACGCCAACACCATAATCCTGGTAGGAGTGGATAGCACCCGAGTGGTCATTGGCACCGCCGTACGCCAGCAATAATTAGCCCATCAGCACGCATCATTTGCCGCCCGCCGGAGCTTCCAGGCGGGCGGTTTTCATCGCGTTCTGATGCGCCGTGTCGAGCTTAGTCTTCTTCTTCGGCGTGCCGGTGCGAGACCCGGTGGTATTCATTGGAGTGGCAGTTACGCTGACAACGGTAGCGCTTGCAGCGTGTGCGATTCCTGCGCTGCGCGCGTCGCGAGTGGACCCCATCCTGGCCCTGCGTTACGAATGAGGCCTGAGGCATTTCACCAGCGAAATACTGTGACGCGCCGTCGCATTAATTTGGGAAATTTCTCGACGCGGACGTGCGCCGAGACGTTTATGGAATGACCGCTTGAACAGTCGCCGAAGGGACGCTCTCCTGATAAGAGGAACTTACCGATGTGATGCGGAAATAGTACGTGTCACCGGCCAAGACGTTGGTGTCGACGTAGCTAGTGCTTGGCACCGGCGAGGAGTTCAATAAAGAGTACGGCCCGGCCGAAGAGGGACTCACGTAAATATTGTAACCAGCTACGCTCGAACTGCTGGCACTCCAGGACAGTGCCACCGAATGTGTAGAAGATGTCACACCGGTACCCGACAGAGCAATCGTCACGGGCGAATTTTTGGCATTACTGGTTATCGTGAGGCTTCCCGCCAAGCTTCCTATGGTGTAAGGCGAGAAAGTGGCGCTAACAGTGGCAGTCTGATTGGGACTTACGGTAAGCCCTGACGCGCCGCCGGCAGTAAACCCAGCCCCGGATACGGAGACGCCTGAAATCGTAACGCTGGAACTCCCAGTGTTCGTCAATGTCACAGTTCGTTGCGCGCCGGCCGCTAGTCCGGTGTTGCCAAAATTCAGACTGCTCACGTTGGCGCTCAGCGTGGATGCCGCGACGGTGGTCGGTGCAGATGACAGCGTGATATTGCAAATACTGAGTCCGCCCGAAGAGCTGATCACGCCCACGGTATTAAGTAAAGGTACAGAGCTCTGTTCGGAGCGAAATGCCATATTTGACCCTAAAGTAATCTGTCGAAAGAGGAATACCACATAAGCGCTGTAAGTGTGGCTAGCAACGTTTACATCCAAAATAAAATGGTAGGTGACGCCCGCTTGGTAGGCAATATTCGCAGCTGCCGTAAATCCCGAACCGTTTCTAACGTCAATCGTTCCGCTGGGATTAAATCGCACTCCTGTGGCCAGATTGGCGTACTGGTTCGTGGCACCGTCCGACAGTCCGCTGATAGCGTTGGCCGACGAACTCGAAGGTGTCCCGTCATAAGTTATGCGGAAAGTCGATCCTTGTCCCTGCGCCAACGCGGCGTCAGCCCAGGAGCCAGAAGAATACACGCAGCTCGTAGCCCGCGCCGAAGCTGCATTGGTCATCGCCGCGGCCAGCAAAATAACAAAAATTAAAAGCGCTTTCCAAAGGTTCCAATTACCGTGATTTTTGGTCCCGTATTCCATGTCAACGTTCAAAGTTTTTATCCCAGGGTTTTATTACTCGGGAGATCGGGGAGGAACCGTTTCCCGTAGCATGTGCAGGCTACGGGTTGCTGCCACTGCGCCGCTACTGTACTGGGGTGCAAATCTTGAACAAGGTACAACCTGCACCAGGACAGGTGAATATATTGGACAACTATTCGAAAAATTTAGGAGCGGCGGGTACTAGAACGGCAAACGCAAGCGGGCCTCGCACCCTCGAGCGTCAATTCGATTTTCGAGTGTCAGCTGTCCACCGTGAGCTTCCGCAATTTGCCTGCTGAGAACGAGGCCTATACCGGAGCCTGCCGGCTTGGTGGTGAAAAATGGGACAAACAAATTTGCGGTATTAGGAATACCGGGACCATCATCGATCACCCAGACTTCCACTTGCGAACCTTGCACTGACCAACCAACTTGCACGCCGCCATGCGTTTCGAGCGCCGCGTCGGCCGCATTGCGAATCAAGTTGATTAGCAGTTGCTCCAATTGATCGACGTCCGCGGAGATGGTGGCTCGAGGCCCGTCTTTGATGCAGACTTTCACACGTGTTTCCAGCTTGGCGGTCCGATGCACCCAGTCCCCAACCGGCACGGGCAAATGTTTAGGTTTAGGAAGCCTCGCCAGCCGGGAATAAGCAGCCATAAACCGTCCGAGCGCTTCTGTACGGGAACGAATGATGGCAAGGCCCTCTTGTAGATCCTGGAGGATCGGCGCTGCGGGCCCCGCTTGCAATTCCGGCAGCTGATTGGCGGCATTGAGTCCGCTTTCCAATCCCTGAGCGACCGATTGGATTGGGGCAAGCGAGTTATTGAGTTCATGGCCGAGCACGCGAATAAGGCGCTGCCAGGCTTGGCGTTCTTCGTCCCGCAGCGTGCGGCTCAGGTCGCTGAGGACTACAAGTTGATGAGGCAGGCCGCCCTGCCGGAACGACCCTCGACGCATACTCCAGCGTCCCGACGCGCCGGGAAAGGCTAGGTCCATGGTTCGCGCGGATTCTCCTTCCAGGCATCCTGCGAGGCCCAATTCCACGGCCGTGGAACCGAGAAGGCGTTCCAGTGGACGCCCCAGCAAGCGTTCACCGGCACGGTTGACCAACCGAAGCTTGGCTTGATGATCGAAGGTAAAAATAGCCAGGTCGATCTCT
>JAUTXJ010000103.1 GCA_030838075.1 Acidobacteriaceae bacterium | reverse complement strand
CAGGCTAGCGTGTCGCTGCAAAGTGAGAATGTCCGGTTTGAGCAAAGTAGAAATGTCCGCTTTCATAGGTGGCCGAGGGCGCTATGGAAGCGGAGCGAATCACCTTGAACCAACGAGAACGGGACCGCCTACGGGTGCTAAACGAAATAAGGCAGAGGCACATCACCCAGAGGGAAGCTGCCCAACGGCTAAAGATCAGCGATAGGCACATCCGGCGACTGCTGCTGGCGATGGCCCAGCGTGGAGACCGCGCGGTAGTTCACGGATTACGCGGACGAGCATCGAACCGCACTTCAAGCGAGGAAGTAATAAAGCTCGCATTCTAGAATCAAACCCTCTGAAAGCCCAGCTCACGATTGCCAGCACACCATGAAAGATAATCTATAGCGGGTGCGGAGTATAAGGAGGCATCGGCGTATTTTGCCCGGCTACGACGTGCCACCCACGAGGACCATTAATATACACGTGCATTACCCGCATCTGCGTTTCGATCTGCTGCCCGTTAAAGATCGCCCTCAAAGTCCACAAAGAAGTGGCCACCGCCGTTTCCTGAAAGAAACGCACTTGAATATCCGAGGCATTGAAAGATTCGTATTTTACTCCGCCATTTTGCACTTCATTGATGAAATGATTTTTGTCCACCATCTGCCCGTGCGACAACGTCCCGGCGAAGTCATCGCTATACACCCGCCTAAAAAATGTTCCGTTATTCTGCAGGATAGCCCGAGCAGTCTCGTGCTCCAGATTGACTACTTCCTGGCGTCGCATCTCCGGATTAGGGGGTATGCACTCCGGATCGTTGCGATCGCAGGGATTCTGTGAGTTGACCACCGGTGCAAAGAACAACAGCGCTACTCCGAGAATGGGAACGATTTTAACCATACCGAATATCTCCCTCTTTCTCCCAGGTGAAGCGGCGTTAGAACTTCGGCAGCTTGTGTAGTAAATTTTACGGGAAATAAAGCTGCATCGATTGGCAACCATACTTACAAGTTCCAGTAGCGCATCACATAAGCTCGGCCACACGCCAAATTTTAGGCCGGTCTGACTGACTCTGTAGATGATTGGAGATAACGATGGGTGCATATTCTCAACCTTTCTCGCGCCGCGCTTTTGTCGCCGGTTCATCGTCCTTCGCCGCGCTGCACTCCGTGACGAACATGCTTCCTTTACGGCCATTGGTTGCCGCGCTGCAAAACGATTCGCGGTTATCGCAGACCGTTGTGGCCGACAAAGGTTTCGCCTCGGTCCGAAAGGTCGGCAATGGCCTCTACGCCACTATTTCCGACTCCTCCAAGGGCCTGCAGACCATGTGCAATGGCGGTTTTCTTGCCGGAAAAGACAGCGCGCTTTTGATCGAAGGGTTCGTCAGCCCTGCCGGGGCTGCGTTCCAGATGGACGCTTTCCGTAGCGTAAGTCAGGTGCCCGTAAAATCCGCATTCGATACCCACTATCACTTCGACCATTCCACCGGCAATTCCTTCTATGGAGCAAACAATATTCCGGTCTGGGCTCACGCTGCGGTCGCGCGCCGCATCGTGGACACCTACGGTCCTATGCAGGGCGCTGAAAAATCGGCTGTACTCGCACCGCTTGAAAAGCGCGTAGGCGAATCCAAGAGTGATCTCCAAAAGAAGCATGCGCAAAGCGACGTCACCATGCTCGACCACGTCTATACTCTCGTGAATGGAAATATTCTTAGCCTGCCAAATCGCCCCATTGATCCCGTCAAGCTGCCGATGACCATTGACCTCGGCGGTCTCACCGCGACGATTGAAAATTTCCCAGGGCACTCTGGCACGGATTTAATCGTGCGCGTGCCCGACCAGCATGTGGTGTATACCGGCGACCTGCTTTTCAGCGGCTCGTATCCGTACTGTTTCGATGAACAAGCCACGGTTTCCGGCTGGCGTGCAACGCTGCGAACATTTTCTTCCTGGGATAAAGACACCTTGTTCATCCCAGGCCATGGGCAAATTTGCGGGCAAGATGGCGTTACCGCGCTCTCGAATATTTTCGACGATTTGGCCGCGCAGGCCGAAAAAATGCATAAGGCTGGCCTGCCTGCTGACATTGCCGCCGATCAATACGCAGTTCCCGATAGCCTCAAAAAATATCCTGTGCCCGTGTGGGGTTTCACAGTAGGCGCGGCCATAAAAAAAATCTACGCCGAACAACAATTCAACTAACGAACATCGTGGCTAAGCCCTGACTTTTTTCGATATGCGTGAGTCGCAGTGACCCGTTAGCCTCGCTCCTTTCCTTTACGGTCCCGGGCGCGTCCGCACCGTAAACGAAATATCGACGGGCGGCGCCACACATCCTTGCAGCGGCGGCCATCCCGGATCGCTTGTGGAATTGCGGCATAACGACCTCGTCGTATCGCTAATCTGCGTCGGATCGACCGCACCGTTCAACGGTTCCGCATACACTTCATAACTGGCGCCTGTCGGTAGCCGCTCGATTGCATAACTTCCGTCGAACTGCGCCGGACCGGGAGCGCTGCAGCTCCAACCGCCAACGGTAGCCCCGACAACCGCTCCGCTCGCCGCATCCACCGCGACAACATGCGAGCCAAACACGCCGGTCACACCAGGTGGCGACGCCGGCAGAGATAATGGATTGGCGTTCAATATATGCCCTCTAATGGTGCCCACTCGCAACGTGTCGGCCGGATCCGGATATAAAACCCGCAACCCCGTGCGGTCGTCCTCTCCCAAAGGAGCGTCAGGGTGTCCTTGCGATGGTCGCGTGCCACTGAACGTGCCGACCGTGGGAGCAAACGGAAACATCATCGCGCTCCAAACCGCCGAATGGCTGAAGCCCAGCGCGTGCCCCACCTCGTGAGTCAGGAGCGATTCCATACCGTAAGCCGCAGGTGTCTCACTTAACGCTGGCGGTGTCGCGTAACTCGTGCGCGAATCGCTCGGATTAAAATAAATATCCACGTCCAGGATTTCGCCAACTTCGCTTGAGGGTGCCCCTGATCCAATTTGAACGCCGATGCGATCTGCGGTGATCACCCGCGTGAACGCCAATACCCCTGGAGTGAATGCCAGGTCTGCCTGGTTAAAGCAAATGGAGTTGACTCCGTCCGGACCGCAAGCATTCTGCACCGTTGTTCGCGTAACGCTGACGGCGAGACTTTGCAACGTGCTTCCGTTTACGCCAGACCATACCCCTGCGGATTGCGTGATTACTTGTTCGATCTCCGCCAGTCTTCCATTCGGCGTCTGATCCTGCGTAATGATGGTTTGCGGATTGGTGCCCAGTGAGGTGCTCCATTGAACGGCGAGGGCCGATGATACAGCGCGGATGTGCGAGCGTACCGGACAGGCCGAGCCCCCTGAAATCGAGGCGAGTTGACGCACCTCAGGCACAATTTCGTTATACGCGTATCCCGTCGCCGCCGTTGCACCCCATGTAGCATAAAAAAACGCCAACGTAACTGCGCAACCACTTTTAATTCCTTTTTTCATCTTGCACTCCTCGCAACTCCTCGTTCGAAATGCACTATTTCTGGAGCTGATTTCATCACCAAATTATTCGGCATCAGTTGTTCAAGCACACGGCTACAAATGTGGCGCTAAAGCAGCATCATCGCCGCGCTTCACTGCCGAGCTCGAATCGTCTTAATGCTCTACCGGTACTGCACGACCCAGCGCCTGCCGTAATTTCTCTTGAAATGACGCCAACGCCATGCCACGAATTCCGTCGGCGTGGAATTGCCGGGTCCGTTGATCAAAATTCGCAGAAGCAGACTCCTGAGTAATCTTTTCTGCCCCGGAGCGCGTGTCGCGAATAATGCGAAATGTTCCCTGCGACCAGCCAAGCACCCGGTATGGCTCGCCCGCCTTGCCCCACAAAAATAAATAAACTTCTTCTCCAGCTCGAAACGCCGGAACGCCATCTACGTGCGAGCTAAATCCATCCGCGCGGCCGCCCAGCATCCGTACCAT
>JAUTXJ010000081.1 GCA_030838075.1 Acidobacteriaceae bacterium | reverse complement strand
TCTATTATTTGTGTTGCGCTTACTCATTCGCATTTCCTCAAGTGTCGTAAAGAATCAGCTTATTTGGTGCCAGGCGCTTCCGGCATTGCCGGCCCACACTTGGGTTATGCCGGAGGGCATGACCACCACAGCGCGATAGTCCTGAGTGCTCAGAGAAGTCGGCCCGACGTAAAGCACGTAAACGGTGGCTGCACCACCGGCGCTTGCGGCAAAATTAACGGCCCCTCGCGGATCGAAGAAGATTGCCTTTGCCGAGGTGCTGCCGGAAAGAACAGTGACCGCTGGCACATTCAAAGCCCCAGGGAGGTTGCCGGAGGTGGGTACACCGGCAGCGGTGAGCAGAGTAACGTTGCCGGTAACGTCGAACTGGCGTTCGGAAGGCTGTAAAATGGTGTCGCCATTACTGTCTGTGCCTACCGACCACCGTACTCCCGACCACGACGCCAGGAAGCTCATAGGCCAGTTACGGCGAATGGCCTCAAAACGAGCGAATTTTATGGCGTCAGCGATCTGGGACGCGGCTGAGGTGACTTGATAAGTACGCAACGTAAGTGTGATTTGTGGAATAGCAAGACCAGCAATGACCATAACGATGGCCACCACCACCAAGAGTTCGATCATGCTGAACCCTGTAGCGCGCGATTTTCGAGCTACTGGCTTTAGGTTGCGTCTTTCGGTCATTTGCACACACTCGCTATTCTCGTCATGAATACCATTGCGGTCTGCCCGTCACAACTGACCGAAGGGACAGTTTCCGAGCACCGGAAAAAACCGTCCGCGCTTACTAAGGGGCCAGTTACCAACGTTTACAGATGGCTGAGGCAGAACGAGCCGGTATTTCCGCTGTCAAAACGGTACAAGGCTCTTTGGCTGAGAGGAATAGAACTAGTCGGGAATTGTCCTCGCCTAGTCAACAACGGACCAGACACACTGTCGTGCGCGTTCGATCGGAAGGATTTGGTTCTATCCTCGACAGTACTTTCTGGTGCGCGAGTTCGAGGCCGTTCAGCGGTAACCGCCAGGCGTGCGGCGTGACATTGAAGAAAATTATGGGTGGCGGGGCGTTGTTGAGTTCAACCTCTAATAATTTTTTCGTCGCGATGGCGGAGGAGGAGGGATTCGAACCCCCGAGACCCTTTCGGGTCTAACGGTTTTCAAGACCGCCGGTTTCAACCGCTCACCCACTCCTCCGTTTCCAATTCTAACCGATCCTGTGATTTGGAGTGCATTTGAGACAATCAAAAGGTTGCGTCGCTGGCTTTTGACGACTGTGAGTAAATTGCGACGAGACTGTATAATTGCGCCTTTTGTCGAATCGAGGCTGTAACCCGGCGTGACGGTAACACGTTGTCTTCAAGCGCGACTTCTTACTTTTGAAGAGAATGCAAAACGTCTGTGGGACGTGCCGAGGATAGCGCAAATTTAAATCTTTTCGTTAGCGCGCTTAATCTCGTCGCTCAGCACGATGGCTTCGGCGACTTCGCGCATAGGCCTTCTTCTTTGGCGGCTTTGGCTTTGCAGAGTCAGATAGGCTTTCTCTTCGCTCAATTGCAAATCGCGCTGCAAGATTCCCTTAGCCCGCTCGACGGCCTTTCTGGCATTCAACTGTTCGCAGAGCTGCGAATTGGCGCTTTCCAAGCGCGCCAATTCAATTTCAGCGCCTACCAGGAAACCGGCCGTAACGATCAAACGAATTTCGCGTTGGCTGAAAACGTACGGCTCGCGCTGCTGCACATTGATTACGCCGACCACTTTGCCTCGGCTCAAAATCGGCACGGACAAAAACGCTTCGAAGCGGTCCTCCGGCAATTGATGAAAAGCTTGGAAACGGGGATCGTCGAAGGCGTTGTGCTCGACCGAAACTGGCTGCTGATGCTGCGCTACCCAACCAGTAATGCCTTGACCAAGCGGCAGTCTAATACGGTCTAAGGCTTCGCTATGCGAATTACGTGACGCCCGTAAAACGAGTTCGTTTCCTTCCAAAATGTAGATGAAACAGGAATCAAACTTGGCGATCCACAAGACGAATTCGAGCACTCGTCCCAGAACATCATGCAGCGAATCCGCTGCCGTTATCCGGCTGGCGATGACGTGCAGTAAATCCACTTCGGTGGACTCATCGATGAGTACGTTGCTACCCGAGCACATAGGTCTAAACTAGCGGCTAGCCGCACCTCCGTCCAACGCAAGTTTGTAGTAGTTCAGTTCCATATTTTCGCTGAGGCGAATGAGAGAAAACGAGCGAGACGCCAAAGCAGCCTCGCTCGCCGGTTGAAGAGCTAATCGTTTCCTCGAACCGCCGATGGCTGCGAGGCCGTTGCTTGCAATACGTGCTCGTTTCGATTGGTGCTGAAGATAACTTTCACGCCCGCACTTTTTAAGGAGATCGAGCGAATCGTCATTCCGGTTCCAAAGTCGACGGAGTCGGGCGATTGCGAGTTTAGCGCGCCCTCTCTAAACGCATTGGCGATCAAGCTTACAACGTGACCATCCTTGGTCAGACTGCTTAGAATGACAGCTACGCGGTTGTTTCCAATCTGAAGGCCATCCACGGAGTGAATATCTTCCAGCGACTCGACTACATAGCTGTATTTACCGGGCGCCAAAGTGGTATTGCCGAACTGGGCTGCGATCGTGAGGGTAATTGTGCCGCGCACCAGGTCCTGGGAACGTGCCGCTGACGCGGTTCCGAGGAACGCGCCCGCTGCTAGAGCCAAGCCTGCAAGATGCACCGATAGTGATCGTTTCTGTTTTGTGTCCATTGAGTCCTCCAATTTTAATTTTAGATTTGGGCACACCTCACCAGGTGCGCCGTTCTTACTTATTTTTTATGGCAGGACCCTCAGGTCCTGGGGCAAAGCAGGTTGCCCGGGTTGTTGCAAGTAAGGCAGGAACTTCGTGGTTCTCGCCACACGTGATGCACGATGCTTACTGCACTTTTAAAGTGCCAGCGTTTCAGCCACAAGTACAACGCAAAGAATCTATTGCGTACATTTACCAAAATGTTGACCTGTCAGGCTATTTTAGTCGGCGCTTCAGACGGTGATTGTTGCGCCTCCCGCCCTAGTTGCGTCCGCGCGGGCTCGAAAAATGAAATGTCACCAAATTGTCATTAAATTTGCGGCCTGCACCCTTTACGAGCTTGGCGCGTCCAATACTCCGGAATTCCCGTAATATAAATGCAGGGATTGGTAACCATCGCTGAGGAAAAGACATGCTTATTCGCAGGCCCACCGATTTGACCTATTCAGACGTTTCGCCCAAATCTGTCTATACCCAGCGCCGTGAATTTCTGCGCGCCATGGGACTCGCGGGAGTTGCAGCATTTGCGGGAGCATCTGCCTGGCGGATAGGAATGCCATTTGATGAAGTCCACGCCACCAGCAAGTTGGACGTGGCCACGAAGAGTCCTTTCAGCACCACGGAAAAGGAAACACCGTACAACGATGTGACCCACTACAATAATTTCTACGAATTTGGCACTGACAAAACTGCCCCCGCCAAAAATGCGCAGAAATTCCGCACCTCGCCGTGGAGCGTTTCCGTCGAAGGTGAAGTTAAAAAGCCGCGTAAATTCAGCATGGATGAAATTCTAAAGATTGCTCCTTTGGAAGAGCGCATCTACCGTCATCGTTGCGTGGAAGCGTGGTCCATCGTGGTGCCCTGGATAGGTTTTCCTTTTATTGAACTCGCCAAGCTGGTTGAACCAACCCCCATAGCACAGTTCGTGGCCTTTGAAAGCTTTTTCGATCCCGGTCAGATGCCGCAGGCAAAATATTCCGGCCTTGAATATCCATACGTGGAAGGTTTGCGCCTCGATGAGGCCATGAATCCGCTTACGTTAATCGGGGTTGGAATGTATGGGGAAACATTGCCCAATCAGGACGGCGCCCCGGTGCGAATGGTTGTTCCCTGGAAGTATGGCTACAAAAGCATCAAATCCATCGTGAAAATCCGCTTTGTCGCAAAACAACCACCCACTACCTGGAATCGCATGGCTCCCCGGGAGTACGGTTTTTACTCCAACGTGAATCCTAATGTCGATCATCCGCGTTGGAGCCAGGCGAAAGAACGCCGTCTCGGCGAAATTTTTAAGCGGCCCACGCTGATGTTCAATGGCTACGGCGATCAAGTCGCGAGTCTCTACAATGGAATGGACCTCAAGAAAAGCTACTAAACCCGGATGCATGCACTGCTAAACAGCAAATGGAGTAAGCCGGCAGTCTTTCTGTTATGTCTTTTGCCGTTAATGGTGTTGGGCTGGGAAGCACTTCACGGCGAGCTGACCGCTAATCCAATCGAGTTCATCACCCATGCTACCGGAGATTGGACGCTTCGCTTCCTGGTCGTTACGCTGTGCGTTACGCCATTTCGGAAAATCCTGCACCTTCCGGAACTGATTCGCTTTCGCCGCATGCTGGGTCTGTTTGCTTTCTTTTACGCGTGTCTGCATTTCACTACGTACATCTGGCTAGATAAATTCTTCGATCTATCGGAAATGTGGAAGGACATCGCCAAGCGCAAATACATCACTGTGGGATTTACCGCATTTCTGTTGCTGATTCCGCTGGCGGTAACATCTACTGCCGGGTGGATTAGACGTCTCGGCGGAAAACGCTGGCAGCAGCTTCATCGACTGATTTATTTCAGCGCGGCGCTAGGAGTGATTCACTACTACTGGCTGGTTAAGTCCGCGGTAATCAGGCCGCTCACCTACGGTGCGATTGTGGCGGCTTTATTGTTGTGGAGACTATTCGCTTCACTTTCAAAGAGAAGACAGCTGAGAGTCGACGCAGTTGCTGTCAGGCCGGTCCTAAACCGCTGAGCCACCTACCGATGGTTCAACAAATTCCAAGCCCCAGAAGTGCGGCGCGGGAGTAAGAAATTCGACGCCCACGCGCTGACCGCGGTCGTTAATTTCCCCTACAAAAACTACCCGGCACTCTTGTTCTTCCAATGTCTCCGGATGTGTAAGCACCAGCATTGCTCCGTCATCGATTTCGTGTTTGAGAATCAGAAGCCCGCCGTGGCCGTTAACCACCAGGGTTTCGCAGGTCTCGCGAAATTTTTTCCCATTGTGCGCGCGGCCTTGGGCCTGCATCCGCATTTTATGAAACATTCGACTACTGCGCCGTTGCGAACTTGAGGTAATTTGGCTCATAGGCAAGTCTTGAATTTCGTAAGGAGACCGTCAATCACCCGTTCAGGCAGGTGTGCTGCAAAGGCAAACGCGAAAAATGTGCGCAACTTGTACATGACACCTATACGCCCTAGAATAGTCTCTGGCATCGGATCCTTTCGACCACTTCCGCTCGCCTGCTAGCCACGGCCTAGTTTTGCTTTTAAATCTCTGCACCATGATTGGACGGACTCGTGCGTTTTGAGGAATTTCATGAATTTGGCTGAATATATTGACGGCCGACGCGACGAACACCTTGCGGAATTGTGTTCGTTCTTGCGCATCCCAAGCGTCAGCGCGAAAACCGAGCACAAGCAGGATGTGGAGCGCGGCGCGCGTTGGGTCGCTGATAGCTTGCGTAACGCGGGCTTTAAAACGGTTGAAATCGTTCCCACCAATTTGCATCCTCTGGTGTATGCCGAATCTTTGGAAGCCCCCGGTAAACCCACGGTGCTGTTTTATGGCCACTATGATGTGCAGCCTGCCGAACCCCTGGAATTGTGGACTACTCCGGCGTTCGAACCTGCCGTTCGCGACGGAAACCTTTTCGGCCGAGGCACCGCTGACGACAAAGGTCAGGTGCATATTCATCTGAAGGCCCTCGAATCTTTGCAGAAAATCAACGGCAAACTTCCTGTGAACGTGAAGGTTCTCATTGAAGGCGAGGAGGAGGTAGGCAGCGTCAGCTTGTGGAGCTATGTGCAGAAGAACAAAGAAAAACTCAAAGCCGATGCCCTGCTGGTTTCGGACACTTCCATGCTCGCGAAGGGCGTGCCTTCCATCACTTATGGTCTGCGGGGTTTGAATTACTACCAAATCGAACTGACGGGCCCAGCGCGCGATCTCCATTCCGGCGTTTACGGCGGCGCCGTTCCGAATCCGCTAACCATACTTGCAGAGCTGTTCGCCAAGCTTCACGACAAGAACTCTCGTGTCAACGTGCCGGGCTTCTATGATTCTGTCGCCACGGTTTCGAAAGCAGAGCGCAAGGCTCTTAACGCTTTGCCGTGGAAACGCAAAGAGTTTGAAAAGGCCGTTGGCGCTCCAGGCTATTTTGGCGAAAAGGGTTACACCATCGTCGAGCAACTCTGGACACGCCCGACGCTGGAGCTGAACGGTATCTGGGGAGGCTATACCGGGGAAGGCGCTAAAACGGTGATCCCCTCCAAGGCTTACGCAAAATTTTCCACTCGGCTGGTTCCGGATCAGGATCCCCACAAGATTGCTAAGCTGGTCGAAAAACAGGTTCGCAAGTTGTTGCCCGATACGGTCACCTGCAAGTTCGAAGTTCTCAGCACTGGAAAACCGTGGTCGGCTTCATTTCAGGCCCCGATTTTTAAGAAGGCTCAGAGTGCGTTGGAAAAAGGTTTTGGGAAAAAAGCTGTTTTCATTCGCGAAGGCGGTTCCATTCCCTTCGTTACCCAGATGCATGACACGTTCAAAGTTCCCTGTGTTCTGATTGGATTTGGATTACCGGACGAAAACGCTCATGCGCCCGACGAACACATCGCCCTCGAGAATTATTTTGGGGGAATCAAAGCCATCGCGCACTTTTACGCGGATCTCGCGACGCTCTGACTTTGGTTTGCTGAGCGCAGCCAGGAAGCGAGCAAACTTAAGAGGTTGATAGCGTTTGACGCCGACCAATTGCGTAATCGCTTAGGGCAGCGTTCGCAGTGGTTAACACTTCAAGAGCATCGGCAATCACTTCCAAATCCTGTCCACGAACCACGAAGTACATTTGATCCTCGCCTAGACCGGTGTACACCCGGTTTCCGATGCACCCTAGACTTAAGATTGCTCCGTGCTGCAGCGAGGCTGGCAAAGCCATGCACGTCGGCCGGCCCAACACTGGGGCGCCGCTGGCTACACCTGCTCGATTGGCAGCCTCATTCAACAGCATCGCGAATCGCGGCTGGCAAGTGAACAAAACCACATCAGGTGCCACCGGAGCTTGGCCGAGGGGCGAATACACCACCACCGCAGGCGATTTCGTCAACCGCGGAATTTGCGGCAATTCCTCGGGTTTCACGTAACCCAGATCAAACATCATATTCAAGGTGATCCCGGTTTCCTGCTCGCGCTCCGGGGATAGCGCGATGTTGTGTGTGTATGCTCCCACAGCGCAATTAAAATGATCCTCCGGCACGGTATAAAGAGTTCTGCCCTCCGCCGCGAGGCGCCAGAAACTGCACCCTGAAGGCTCGGTGCCATGAAATTTTGCCACGCCGTAGGGCGCGCACTCGAGATACGCCACTGCCACCGGTCTGCGTTCCAGTTTCACCGCGTTGGCGAACCTGGCTTCGAGCGCGCTCCAATTTCCAACATCACTCACAATCAGTCTCCAGAAGATAGTTTTTGCAGCATAACATAGGGAGTAATTTCATTTTGGGGACGATTCAACTCACTCAAAACCCTTGTTTTATGCGGTTATTCACATGCTAAATGAAAAAAACACGCTTGTTATCTGCATTTTTCGTGGTTTCCTCTTGCGTTCCAAGGACAGCTTGGCTATAGTGCCCAACGGCCCGGACTTTTCTCCTTCGCTGTTCAGGACAAAAGGCTCACAGCCAGCCCCCGGTCAACTCGGGAACAAAACGAAATAGGAACGAAAAAATCAGGAGGATAAGCAGACTAGATGGCAGCCAAGCCTTTGAGCAAGACGAAGATCGTTTCACACATAGCCGAGAAAGTCGGCACATCAAAAAAGACCGCAGTGCTCTTCTTTGAAGAGTTGTTCAAACTCGCCGTTAAAGAAGCAAAGGGTCCCGCCGGAAAATTTGTCATCCCCAATATCGGCCGCGTAGTGAAGGCACATCGCAAGGCGCGCCTTGGCCGCAATCCCCAGACCGGCGAGCAGATTAAAATCAAGGCCAAGACGGTTGTTCGTTTGCGTCCGGCCAAGGCGTTTAAAGACGCCGTTCTGAAGTAGCTCCCGACTTAAGTCCGATTCGATAAGCAACGATCTGCATAACGCAGGCAATGACTTCGTTGCAGGTCGGCCGCGCCCCGGTATCCTGCGGTCGGCAACAGTTATGGCCCACATCAATCCCTAAGTTGGGTCAGAAATCTCGGCTAAGAAACCTCCGGTAATGTGGCCGCGCCACAACCGGAGGTTTTCTTTTGTAGAAGTCAGAGCGTCTTCACGTAGGCTACGACGTCCTTAATTTGCGGCGTTTCCAGGACTTCCTTGAATGGGGGCATCAACGTATCGCCGTTTTCGATCCACGTTTTCAGAGTCTCATCGGTAACTTTATTGTTGTTGACCGTGAACGTTCCGCGTTTTGAAATGCCTTTCAATCCTGGCCCGATTTTTTTGGCGTCGCTGTCTGCGTAATGGCAAATCGCACATTTCTGCTCAAAAATTTCCTTGCCGCGCGCCGCAGCTGCGGAGTTCTTGCCGGCTCCGCCAGGGCTTGCCTTTTTAGCCGGCGGTTCCTGAGCGAACGCTAGTCCGCATAGTCCCAGAGCGGCGATGCCCACCAATAGATGATTACTCTTCACGCTTCCCCCAATAGTCGTTGTGAATTGACTGAACTCCATTTTCTACTTTTATTACTGTTAATTCCAGTTCCTGACTATATCCCGGCACAAAGGACAGGTGCCCCTTCGAAGTCCTTGAACTTTTGTACTTTTGACGCTCATCTCACCGTGTGCTAACAATCAGAAATCATGAGTCAGGAAACTCTAATGCGTGCGTGGGAACTTCTGCAGGATGCCTATCAAGCCCAGATGGAGGGCGATTACGACCGTGCTGTAGACCTTTACAAATCCTCCCTCGAATTGCATCCGACCGCCGAAGCCCACACATTTCTAGGCTGGGCTTATCATTTCCAAGGCAAGTTGGACCAGGCCATAGCGGAGTGTCGCACAGCCATCGACATTGATCCAGAATTCGGAAATCCCTACAACGATATCGGTGCGTATCTGATCGAGCTGCGCCGCTTTGATGACGCTATCCCGTGGCTGGAGCGCGCCATTGAAGCCAAACGATATGAGCCGCGCCATTTTCCTCATTACAACTTAGGACGAGCTTATCTTGGCAAGGAGATGTATGCGCGCGCGGCTCGCTGTTTTGAAGAAGCGTTGGAAGTTGAGCCTCGCTACCGTCTGGCCCGTGAAGCGCTGGATTCGCTTCGCCGCCTGGTGAACTGAATTATTTTTATTCAAGGATCGAAGCGAGATTTTGAAACGAGGATTATGGCGTGGTCGTAATCGCGCCTGGCTTCACGATGCGGTCATATACATAAAGCAACAGTGCGGTGAGCACACCAATCCCTGTCACTACCCACCAGATCCTTTGCGGCTGGTGCTGCACTTCGCCAAAATGGTGAAGTAGTAGCCCTCCGAACGCCCCGGCGATCAGTGAGCCGATACCAATCGGCAAAAATGCAAATCCCATATACGTGCCTTGCTGGCCCGCAGGCGCAAGCCGCGAGATGTATTCGTAATATCGCGGCGACTGGATGATTTCTCCGAGCGAAACTGCAAACAGCGTGGCAACCGCCATCGTTGGTGTGGGATGCACAATCAGGATCAGCCACGCTAACGCGGAAACCAATGTGCCCAGGGTAATGGCCCTGAAAGCTGCAACTTTTTTCATCAAATAACTCATCAATAATTGCAGCGCGATGACCGTCAGCGGCCCGGTGACCAGCATCAACTCGGTGTCGGTAGTGGGGTTCACGTAATCATGCATATAAATCGGAAGAATTATAAATTCCTGCCAGTACACGATCCAGTAGCCTGAGAAAATTAGAAGGAAAGTCATAAATTGTGGATTGCCAAGCACCGTTACAAAGTTTCGCCACGCCGCCCCGGCGCTGGCTGTTTGTACCTCATTAGACCGCCGAGGTTCCTTGAACAGCAATAAAACCGCGAAAAACATCAGAAATACACTTAAAGCGGCGACACGAAAGACACTTTCCACGCGCATGTGTTGGTGCACCCATGAAGCCATGTAGGGCCCCGCGGCTCCGCCGATATTCACGAGCGTGTAGTAAATGGAGTAGCCGATGGAGCGCACGTTCTCTTTTGAGGCCCGCGCGGTTGTTCCAACGACGCAGGGCTTGACCAAGGCAATTCCCAGCGCCGGCAGCATCAATACAAAACCCACCAGCAACCACAGAGGCACGGCGGCACGCACCGGTGCGAGCCACGACGAGCCCAGCGAGCCCAACAGAAAGTACGAGCCACTTAAAATAAAATAGGCCAGCGAAAGCGATCGCCGGAAACCCAGGCGATCCGCCAACGTGCCGCCGAATGCGGCGAGAAACCACACCAGGCCGCCAAATAATCCTGTGAGGCGGCTGGCTTGCGCGGTAGGAAAGCTCAACGTCTCGTGCAAATAACGCGCCAGCGATGCGAATGCCGCATAGTAAGAGAGGCGTTCAAATAATTCGCTGATGTTCGCTACCCAGAAGGGGCGTTCGAATCCGTCGCGGATTTCTTTCAGCCGATCGCTAAAACTCATCCGTCCCCCCGGCCAGGTTTCACCTGCAAATGCGCTAATGCGCCGCGATTCTAATGGAATGCGCGCACTTTTGACACCGCGTTTCGTCGCGCCGTGAAACGAGCCTATTCATTCTTGAACGGAAATATCTTAATAACCACGAAACTATCTCTGGTTAGGGTTAATCTAAAGAGAATGCAGTGCTGAGCATGGCCGTTGAAGCATGATGATTTGGTACTTTTTGGGGGTAAAAAAGTGAACGACAAAAGCTACTTAGTCCGCAAGGCTACCGCTATTTTGGCGATAGCATTTTTTGCATCGATATTTTCTGTCAGCTCACTGCCCATTCGCGCGCAGAACAAGGTGATGGGCGAGGTCAGGTTCGAAGGCACCACAAAAATTGAAAAGGACGCTGGAGTGTGGGTGGACGGAAATTACGTCGGCTATCTGAAAGAATTGAAAGGCGACAAAAAAATCATGCTGTTGCCGGGTGAGCACGACGTCATTGTCAGGCAATCGGGTTACGATGACTTCGTAAAAAAGGTTGTGGTTGAGCCCGGCCAGGTTCAAATCGTAAACGCCGTGCTGCTGAAGAGCCCGCGTGCCGTCTCACCGGACGTTACTGCAACTTTAAAACTGAACATCGAGCCAAAGCGCGCCGCGGTTTTTCTTGACGATAAATTCGTGGGCCACGCCGCCGAGTTTGGCGGAAAGTTCCATTCCATGCTTATCAGCCCGGGCAAACACCGGATTAAAGTTGAATTGCCCGGTTATCGCACTTATGACACCGAAATAAATTTGTTGGCCGGGCAAAAAACTGAGGTAAAGACCGTTCTGGTGCCGGGAAGTATCGAGCAAGCTGGCCCGCTCATCAAGAAACCCGATTGATTTAGTTGTTTTTCGCAAAAGTGGGATTAATTATCTAGCGGCCGCCTGTTGCGTGAGGCGGCCGTTCCTTTTTTTGTCAAAGGTTATGTCTTCGCGTCAAACAACAGGCTTGAGCACGTCAGCCCCGATTCTGCTTTCTGCAACTCTGAAATGTCCAATGGGAACACCTTGAATCCTCGCGTTTCGACTTGCGCGCGCGTCAACGGAAAAGACGCCGGCAAAATTACGGTGTCGCCAAAGGCCAGGGCATTTGCTGCGTGCTTCTCCTCCGGCGAAACATCAACCCACTCAAAGCCCGGCATGGAGGACGCATCAAACCATTTCCGATTAGCGAGCAATGTATTTCGTCCAAGAAACGTCACCGCGGATTTAAGATGCAAGCATCCGCTCACTGGGACGGCCGTTACCGTATACCGGTATTCTCCGACGATCGATCGCAATTGACGGATGCCCTCTTCATTTGTCCGTTTCGATAGCCCCACGAAAAGGTTTCGCCCGACGCGCAAAATATCGCCGCCTTCAGCGGTGCCAGGCGGCTGTACATACTTTAATGCGCGAAACCCCGATAACACCTTCGCGAGCGAAGCTGCTTCCCCGCGCCGCGATTCCGCGCCCAGCGGGAAAATTAACGCTAGCTCGTCGAGGACCATGGCCGGATCCTCGACGAACATGGAATCCGGAAGCGCCGGTTCGGCGGGAAGAGGAATAACTTTGGCGCCAAATTTCTCGAGCACTTGTTCGTACGCTCGATGTTGCTTTAGGGCCTTTGACAGATCGATTGGTACCCGCTCTACGAAGCTCAGCTCGCAACTTGCCATTGCCGGGCTGACGCCGCGCGTGATCGCAGTAAGCATCAGGAGGGAATTTTACACGGATTAAAAATGGTGCGGGGCACTATCGAGCGAAGGCGAGCGCGTCGCAGCAAATCTGCTCCGCACCCGCAGAGTTGCGGGAGCATCAATTATTTTTATCGCCAGGGACCGGCCGGAGCAAAATGTGAAATCCACAATCGAGTCAAGGTCGCGCCCAGCAGAATTCCCACCAGAAGCAGGCCGATTATGGCTACGACGTTCCATATTGAGGCGTGCGACCTGCCAGCGCCGTTCTCGGAAAGTTTTACTGGCAAATCGCCCGGCTCAGAAACCGAGGCGCTCGCCATCGTTGGCGTGGCGGATATTTCCGGCTGCACCAACAGGCAATAGCCTTTTCGTGGAATCGTCTCGATGTAAATGGGCTTTTCCGAGGAATCTCCCAGCGCAAGCCTTAGTTTATTCACCGTGGTGTTAACGTTCGCGTCGTAATTGACGTATGTTTCCGCGGGCCACAGTCGCTGGCGCAGTTCCTCCCGAGTAACCACCTGGCCGGGCTTCTCCAGCAGCGTCATCAGCACCCGGTACACTTTTCCCTGCAGTCTTAGTTTTTCCCCATTCTTGGTAATTTCCTGGCGTTGTTGGTCGATTTGAAAGGGACCCAGGCGGATATAGCGCCCGGACGTGAGGGGGCCGCTCTCCGTGCCAGTCGGATCGTATCTTGCCTGCATCGGAACCACTCCCGTAGTCATCAACATCACCCTTGATACCTATAGACGTACGTTGAGGCCTTTTGTTTTAAGTACGCAGCATTTTTAGAAAGGTTCCACACTTTCAAGGATGCCGGCCGAATACAGCGGTTTTGTCATCAAGAAGAGAAACAATTCGCCCAGTAGCTCGCTATTCGTTGAAAACACGGGAAAAGTTACAAAAATATGACCATGCGGTCAGTACTTCGGAGGAGGCGGCGGCCTTGCTCGATTAACCAGGTAAGAATTGGACGAAGGCTTAAGTGCTGTACAACACGGAAATAGGCTGGTTAACTTAGTTTGCGGCGCCTAAGGCAAATCAAGGTCCAAAGCGTAAATGTCAGTGAGCCCGCGCTCGACAGTTACATACAACCAGCCTTTATCATCCAGGCCGTTGAACAGGTAGTGAGCCGGGCTTTGGAGCACTTCCCCAAAACCGAACACGCGCTGCGGTTCGCCGCCAACCACACTTACCTTGTAAACCGATTGTTCCTTTTCAAGTTGATCCTGGAAGTAAATGGATTCTCCTTTATCGGACCAATAGGGAATGCCTATCAGGCCCCCTTCCGCCAGGGGGCGCCAGCTCTTCGTCTGAAAATCGTAGATCACCAGGTGATGTTTGCTTTCATCCAGGGCCGCGATATAACGCCCGTCTGGAGACCATCGCGGTTCCGCAAATCCGCGGGAATCGGGCAATAAAGTGAATTCGCCTGTTTGCAGTTTGAACAAATAAATTCCAAACTTTGGCGGGATTTTTACATCACGCATACTGACCACAATTTGGGTGTCGTCGGGAGACCAATCCGCTGATGCTCCCTCGCGTCCTTCCGGTAACACCGCGCGTAAACCTCCTCCATCTGACGACAAGATGTAAATTTGGCGCGCATGGCCCGGTTGTACGCCCGTGAATAAAATCCGCTTTCCATCGCGCGACCATCGCGGCGCGGCGGCCACCAGCGGCGCATCGGTCAATCGCAATTGTTTCTTGGAATCCATTCTGCTGAGCCACAGCGATCCGCCTGGGCGGTCTACATATAAAAGCGATTGGCCTTCCGGCGAAACTACCGCCTCATCAGCCCGCAGAGTCGGCGTTAAAAAAACCGAGCCATTCGTCTTTGGATCAATCTTCTTCAGTTCACGATGCGATCGTAAGCTGAACGCGAACACTCGCGAGCCTGTTTGCGCGGGAATCGAAACTTGCAACAAATCCGGCCCGCGAGTCAGCTGCACCGGCCCTTGGTTGGTCCGCCGGAACCAGTTCCACGCTTCGCGCATTCCCCACAAATTGCACTCGCCGTTTTGGCATCCCGAAAATAAAAAGTATTTTCCGTCCGCCGTCCATTGACCCGAGGACTGCGAAACCGGTGGGGTTCCTCGGGCAAGTACGCGATGGAGTTTGCTGCCGTCCGCATTCATCTCCCAAATGGTAGAGCCGTTGCTTCCACCATTCTCGCTATGGAAGCGAATCGTTTCTCCATCCCCGGACCATGCAGGCGCGTGGGGCCGCCCGTTGGGGCGCGCAATCTCGTGACGATGCGTTCCATCAGCGTGCACCACGAACAGGCTTTGGTCGTGCACGAAAACAACCTGGCTGCCGTCGGGCGACCATGCCGGATCGCGGCCGGTAGCCTCACCCAACCTTCGCGGCGCGCCTCCTTGCACGGGCCACAGCCAAAGGGTCATTTCGTCATCTGGGCGGTTAAACTCTCCGATCAAAAATACTGAATGGTCAGGCGAAATAGCGAAAAGCCGGGTGTTAGCAAATGGTGCCGCGACCCCTTCGGCGTTCCCTCCTTCAACCGAGGTTTGCATTAATTGCCAACGCTCGCCGAAGCGCTCACGGAAGAAAATTCGGCTGCCGTCTGAAACGATCCCCCCGGTCTCGTCAATGTCCCCAGCATTGGTAATGCGCACCATCCGTTGGACGCTAGGATGCGGAACCGGATAAATGATGAAGAAAAATAGCCAGGAACCAAACAAGATGGCGACCGTCAATAACGTTATGTCCCACCAGCGCCGGGCACTTTGTTCCTTGCGTCGTTCTTTTTGCAGTTCCGCGACGCGCTCTGCTGAAAACTCCGGCTGCATCGAAAGGTGAATTTCCACCTCGTCTGTGCCCGTCGATGTTACGGAGGGTGTGGCGCTCGTGACATTCGCGCGAGCGTGAATCTGATGGACTGGAGCGAGGAAACGGTAGCCTTGGCGGGGCACCGTTTCGATGAAACGTGGGTTTTCGGCATCGTCCTGTAAACAGGAACGCAATTTCTTTAGCGCGGCGTTCAGGCTGCCGTCGAAATTAACATGCGTGCCCTCTTGCCACAGGGCTTGGCGAAGCTCCTCGCGGGTGATGATCTCCCCGGGTCGCTGTACCAA
Organism: Acidobacteriaceae bacterium; assembly: GCA_030838075.1. Lineage (GTDB taxonomy): Bacteria > Acidobacteriota > Terriglobia > Acidiferrales > UBA7541 > Acidiferrum. The sequence continues at coordinate 18,039 of JAUTXJ010000081.1, read as the reverse complement.
AATTGTTAGGATGCGGAACGGCTGGTCTTGGAGTTTTAACCGGGTGCCTTGGCGGGTGACTATGCCACGCACTAGGTCCACGTCAAACAGGCCGAAGCGTACGGAGAGGGTCGGTTGAACTTTTGGCTCCAATGTGCGCCCTGTAAAAATCAGCGGGGAATATATCACACATTGGGTCATTGGAAGCAATAAGTCTTTTACTCGCAGCGATTTACTAAGTCATAAGAAGGTCTTTTGACACCTGACACCTCCCTATCGTATCTATCAGTTATCGGTGAACTGCTTCTGAAAAAGAAGTGGTCTCTTGGTCCTTTTAATCCGATAAGGAGGCCTTCAGAGAAAAATCTCTAAGCCCATAGTCCCAAGAACCATCGAATCCCCGCGTCCAATATGAACCTTTCAGTCCAAAGTCTGGATACGAGGTGTTCATATTGGGCGCGGGCTTCGATCCATTCTACTGCTGTTAAGCCCTTCCTCCCTCGCCATTTCCCAACAACGCGGCTCCTATTGCCTTGCGGGCGTAGTGCCCACCCCTGCCGGCAGTACCGAAATCTCCACGCTTGACGGATAAGTCTTGGAACGGTAGACGTGCTGCGTGGCCGTTTGATAATCGCTGGCCTTAGCTTCGAAAATATTAGATACAAATTTCTGCGGGTTGCGATCATAAAGCGGGAACCACGAGCTTTGCACCTGCACCATGATGCGGTGGCCCTTTTTAAACACATGATTTGCTGTGTGCAGGTCGATCGTGAACGGAGTGACCGCTCCGGCTTGTAGAGGCTGAGGCTTCTCCATTGATTTCTGGAAGCGGCCGCGAAAAATTTCATCCGAGATCATCAGTTCATAACCTGAAAGCTTCCAATCCTGCGGATATTTTTCAGGATATACATCGATCAGTTTCACGACCCAGTCACTATCTGTGCCGGTTGTCGATGTGAAAAGCTTGGCGGTCACGTTGCCTGCGACGGTCAGGTCCTCCGTTAATTCCCCGGTTTGCCAGGTCAGGACATCCGGGCGTTCATCGACAAAGCGCTGATCCTGCACCAGCCAGGTGTACCAACTGCCGGGATGATCCTCGGGATAGGTGCGGTCTACCGGGCGCTGCCGGTAAGGCACGGGATGTGCCGGGTCGCTTATATAACCGTCGAAGTCGTTCGTGGAGTCCGATTGCGGAGCGTCAAAGGATAACGCGCCATTTTCACGGAAATAAAGATTTCGTGGTCTTGCCTCCTTGGGCGGCCAGGCATCGAAAGCGGTCCAGATGTTGGTGCCAGTCTGGAAAAGCAACGCCTCCTTGAGTGGCAGCGTTCCCTTGTCCTTCAACCAATAGGCGAACCATGGGGCTTCGACCTTCTGACGGAAATAAACTGCTGTGTCGCTTCCAAAGGGTATAGGTCCGAGCGTATTTCCGGGCCCGTGCCCCCACCCGCCATGATTCCAGGGGCCTACCACCAGATAATTAAGATGTTGGGTGTCGGATTTTTCCAGATTTTCGTAAGTGAACATGGGTCCGTAAAAATCTTCCTGATCCCACCATCCGGCCACATTTAAATCCGGGACCGTGGTTTCCCTCAGTCCATAGGCGACCGCATGTTTCTTCCAGAAGTCATCGTAGCTATTGTGAGCCACAAAATTGTTCCAAGTCGGAATAGCACCATGGAAATATTTCTCGTTGGCGTTGGATAAGGCGCCTAAGCGCAAATACCAGCCGTAGACGTCGAAGCGGTCAAACGCAAAACTGAAATTTTCATTGGAACTTTCCAGCAAAGCCACATATTCGAAGCCGTAGCTCAAGCGAAATGCGCCGTTATGAAAGAAATCGTCGCCCAGGAATGTATCGCCCATGCAGGCCTGCTCGGAAACCGCTTTCAGAGCCGGATGCGGATGGATCATCCCCATGGTAACCAGAAAGCCGTCGTAAGAAATGCCGTCCATGCCGACGCGTCCGTTGTTGCGCGGAACATTTTTGACCAACCACTCGATGGTGTCGTAGGCGTCCGTGCTTTCATCCGCGCCCTTGCCGTCGGCAGGGTCGTGGATGGGGCGATTCATCACAAATTGACCTTCAGATCCGTAGCGCCCGCGAATATCCTGAAATACGAAAATGTAGCCTTCTGGAATCATGTCCGCGTAACGGCTTAACGAGCGGCTGTAGCCTTTGTCAGGCGCGGAAATTCCGTACGGGGTGCGTTCAAAAATGATGGGGAACGGTCCTGGACCCTTGGGCGTGTAAATCTCCGTGTGGAGCTTGATTCCGTCGCGCGCCGGAATCATTACTTCTTTTTTGTCGAACACATCTGCGTAATTGACGGGTCTCGATTCCTGTGCCAATCCGGCCAAGACGCCGGAAAACATCAGCAGGCCAGCCAATAAAATTCTCTTACGGGACAAAGCGAACAAAGATTGCATCCTCACTCCAGATCGTGGTTGGAAACAATAGCGAGCGACAAATTTTAGCACGTGCACCGTGGCGTTTTTTGTTGCGGCGTGGCGAATGATGGGGGCACCGCACAATGAGGAACGCGATGTTAGGCGGAGGCGAGGTAAACGTAACGCAGGATGAAAAAGACGGTAAGGACCCACACCAGCGTGTTTATTTCTTTAAACTTCCCAGCTGCGGCTTTCACCAACGCATAAGAAATAACTCCAAAGCTGAGACCGGTAGCGATGCTGAAGGTAAGAGGCGTCACGAGCATAGTGATGAAAGCGGGCAGGGCCTCGCTGAACTCTTGCCAGCGAATATGCGTAATGGATTGCGCCATTAAAACGCCCACGAGAATAAGCGCGGGAGCGGTCGCGTAGGCTGGAATCGCCGTGGCCAGCGGCGCGAAAAACATAGCGACAAGAAATAATCCGGCCACCGCCACATTGCTAAGGCCAGTGCGGGCGCCAGCAGCTACGCCGGCAGCGCTTTCGATGTAGCTTGTTACCGTAGACGTCCCTGTCAGCGAGCCAAAAATTGTTCCAATGGAGTCCGCGAGCAACACCCTACCGACGCGAGGAATTTTGCCATCCTTGACGAAGCCGCCCTGCTCGCAAACGCCGACAAGGGTGCCTACGTTATCGAATAGATCTACAAACAAAAACGCAAACAGAATCTCCAGAAAACCCAGATGGATGGCTGGGCGAAAATCCAATTGCAAAAACGTGGAGGACGGATGCGGCATGGAAAAGATTGCCGTAGGCCAACTGGAAATGCCGCGAAGCATGCCTAGCAGCGCCGTACCCACGATACCGATCAAAATGGCGGCATTGATTTTTCTGGCCATCAAAATCAGCGTCAACGCCAGCCCGAAACAAGCGGTTTGCACTTCCTTATCAGCAAAACTCCCCAGTCCTACAAATGTCGCCGGATTGGAAACGATCAGCTTCGCATTACGCATTCCCACAAAGGCGATGAACATCCCGATTCCGGCGGCCGTCGAATGCTTCAGGCAATCCGGCATGCCATTGACGATTTGCTCGCGAACACGCGTGACGGTGAGAACCAGGAAAAGAACGCCCGAAAAAAACACCACCGCGAGCGCCGTCCGCCACGGAACATGCATGGAGAGACAAACGGAGTAGGTGAAGTACGCGTTCAGCGACATCCCCGGGGCCAACGCGATTGGATAATTGGCGTACAGCCCCATCACCAGCGTCGCTACTGCCGCCGACAAACACGTTGCAAACATCACTCCATCAGCAGGCATTCCCGCTTGCGCCAGAATCTGAGGATTCACCACGACGATGTACGCCATGGTTATAAAAGTGGTGACGCCGCCAAGCAGTTCTTGTTTTACCGAGGTGTGGTTCTCGGTGAGATGGAAATAACGACCGATCAATCCTTCCCCGCTTCAACTGTAAGGCAGTTATCCACGACGGTCGAATCGTTGTCCGATGTAGCGATGACGAATATCCGATTTGCAAAAACGGATCCTCAATACTCAATTTTGTCCGGTTTCTCCGCCCAGGCCTTAAAAGCCGCTAATGCTTCTTCCCGCATCATCTGTCGCGTGGGAATTTTGCGTTCGGCATGCGGCAGCTTCAATTCCTTATAAATAAACGAATCATCGAAACCGATCGCAGCTGCGTCCTCAGCCGAGTTCGCGAAATAAATGCGCGAAATGTGCGCCCAGTAAATGGCACCCAGGCACATAGGGCACGGCTCGCAGGAAGTGTATAGCTCACAATCGAGCAACTCAAAAACGCCAAGCTTTGTGCAGGCTTGACGAATGGCCAGCACTTCCGCATGAGCGGTGGGGTCGTTGGTGGAGGTGACCCGGTTCACATTTTCCGCGATAATTTTGCCGTCTCTTACGATCACGGCCCCGAACGGACCGCCGTTGTTACAGTGAACGTTCTCAATGGAAAGCTGAATGGCCCGCGCCATGAAGGGATTGTTCATGTAATTTGCCGCCGAGGCCTCCCGGATTCAGATAAATCAAATCATCGCCATGCTAAAAACTACGGCAAAATTCTCTAGCATCTCCTAGGCGCAGCAAGTATAAGCCCTCGGTGCAAGTTGGCCGCTTCGAATTATGACTTGCAGGAATTTGAAAAACTGCAGGTGCCCTTACGCGAGTTACCTTAAACTGAAAGCAGGTTGCAGGGAGCTTCGCTGCTTACATGGATTTGCAAGCCTTCCTTTCCCGGCGCGTGGTCACCCCTCAGGGCATTCGTCCGGCTGCGGTCCTCGTGGACGGCAAAGTGATCCGCGAGGTCGTAACGCACGATCAAATCCCCCTGGAAGCGAAAATTGTCGATTTCGGCGATGCCGCCATTCTGCCCGGCTTCATCGACGCGCACGTTCACATCAATGATCCCGGCCGCACCGAATGGGAAGGATTCGAAACCGCCACGCGCGCGGCGGCTGCTGGCGGATTTACCTGCGTTGTGGACATGCCATTGAATTGCATACCGGCCACTACCTGCGCGAGTGCCCTGGAAGCCAAGCGGGCTGCGGCGAAAGGCCGGTGCTGGGTGGACTGGGCTGCCTGGGGAGGAGTGGTGGCCGATAATCAGAAGGACATCACTCAAGTTGCTGAGGCGGGAGTCCGAGGCTTCAAATGTTTTCTGGTCCATCCGGGGATCGACGAATTTACGATGGTTACTGAGCGGCAGTTGCGCGAAGCTTTACCGTACATTGCGAAAACGGGCTTGCCGCTTCTGGTGCACGCTGAGCTCCGCGATTGTATCGACGCGGCCACCAAGAATTTGGAAGGAGCCGATTGGACCGAGTATCCAACGTATCTCCAATCGCGCCCAGAAGAATCAGAACTCTCTGCGATAAGACTTGTGATATCGCTCTGCCGCGAATACGGATTTCGTTTGCATATCGTGCATTTGTCGGCGAGTCAGGCTTTGCCTGCTTTGCGCGCCGCGCGGCTTGAAGGACTCCCTGTTTCGGTAGAGACTTGTCCGCACTATTTGCATCTTCAGGCCGAAACAATTTCGCGAGGTGCAACTCAGTTCAAGTGCGCTCCGCCGCTTCGCGGCGCTGAAAATCGCGAACAGTTGTGGAGCGCCCTCAAAGATGGAACGATCGATTTGGTAGCCACCGATCACTCGCCGTGTCCGCCGGAAATGAAGCGGCTTACTGAAGGCAACTTTCAAACGGCATGGGGCGGCATTCCCAGTTTGTCTGTGGCGCTACCGGTGATGTATACCGAAGCTCACGCGCGAGGATTCTCTCTTATGGACATTGCGCGCTGGATGTCTGAAGCGCCTGCAAAACTGGTTGGCTGCCAGTTGCAAAAGGGCAAAATTTCCGCCGGCTACGACGCTGACCTGGTGGTTTTTGATGAGGACAGCGAATTCCTGGTGACACCTGCGCGACTTCATCACCGGCACGCGTTTTCGCCGTACCTGGGAGAAAAATTGAAAGGCGAGGTGAAGGCTACGTATGTTCGCGGTAGGCTGGTTTTTGCGCATAACACATTCTGCGGAAAGCCAGAGGGGCGCGAACTTCCTGTTTAGCTTCCGGGATCAACGACATGACTAAGGATCGCATTGTCGGCAAATCGGTTCCGCGACTCGAGGGACGCGACAAAGTCACGGGCGCGTCCCGGTATGTCGACGATATGGAATTGCCGGGCATGCTTTACGGTGCGACCGTTCGCAGTCGCATCGCGCGAGGCAAAATAAAATCAATTACTTTTTTGCCCACGGTGAAGTGGGATGAATTTGTCGTCGTTACCGCGAAAGATATTCCGGGAAAAAATTGCATCGCGTTAATCGGCGACGATCAGCCATGCCTCGCACAAGAACTGATTAATCATCCCGAGGAGCCTATCCTCCTGCTTGCGCACCCTGACCGAAATCTTCTGGCCAAGGCGGTCGAAGCCGTTTCCATCGAATATGACCCGCTGCCCCCCATCTTCACTATCGAGGAGAGCGAGAAGCTCTCTGAAATCATCTGGGGCACGGATAACAACTTCAAAAGCTACCTCATTGAAAAGGGCAATGTAGAAAACGCCTTCAAGAACGCCGACTTTATGGTTGAAGCGGAATACGCCACCGGCGCGCAAGAGCAGTTATACATCGAAAACAACGGGATGATCGCGGTTTTCGATCCACAGCAAGGCGTCACCGTGTGGGGCTCGTTGCAATGTCCGTACTATGTGCACAGGGCATTGATGGAACTGTGTGGTTTGCCCGAAGACCGCGTGCGCGTGGTGCAACTGGAAACAGGCGGCGCTTTTGGCGGCAAGGAAGAATACCCATCGATGCTCGCCGCGCATGCCACGCTTCTGGCTGTCAAGTCCGGCAAGCCGGTCAAAATTGTGTACGACCGGATGGAGGATATGGCCGCTACCACCAAGCGGCATCCTTCGCGCACGCGTCACCGAACCGCCGTGAGCAAAGACGGCAAAATCCTTGGCGGAGAAATTGAATTCACGATTGACGGAGGCGCATATAAAACTCTCAGTCCGGTGGTGCTTTCGCGCGGCGCGTTGCACGCGGGTGGACCTTATTACTGGCCCAGCGTTCGCATTCGCGCAAAAGCAATGGCCACCAATGCGCCGCCACACGGCGCGTTTCGGGGATTTGGCGCGCCGCAGTCGCTCTTCGCGATGGAGCGCCACATGGATTTCATTGCGCAGACCCTAGGGATTTCCCCCATCGAGGTTCGGAGACGGAACTTCCTTAAGCCCGGGCAAACGACCACCACCGAACAAGTCATAAATGAACAGATCGGTCTGGGCAAGCTTCTCGATCGGGCGCTGGAATTGTCGGACTACCGAACGAAAAAAGAAAAGTTCGCGCAGGCGAATTTAAGCGCGGATAGAAAGAACGGTATTGGCATAGCGGCTTTTCTACACGGCGCCGGTTTTACCGGTTCCGGCGAGCGTTATTTAAATTCGCTGGTTGGCGTCGAGACTTGCCCTGACGGCACCGTTCGCGTGTTGGTCTCGAGCACTGAATTTGGCCAGGGCACGAAAACGGTGCTCTGCCAGATCGCCGCGGAGGCATTGGGACTGCGCTACGAAGATGTGGGAATTGCGCAACCCGATACCCAAAAAGTTCCGAATAGTGGACCCACCGTAGCATCGCGAACCATCATGGTGGTAGGGAAATTGGTTCATTCCGCGGCTTTAGCAATCGTGCAAACGCTAAGATCCGGTGGTTTGCTGGGCGAAGTTTATTCGCCCGAAGAGTTTCGCGCCGCCTGCCGCAAGCATGTCGCGCAGAATGGCACATTCCGTTCTCTCGCGCGTTATCAACAAGCTGAAGATATTTCCTGGGACGAAGAGAATTACCGCGGGGCCGCCTACGCTGCTTTTGCGTGGGCCGTTTACGTTGCGGAAGTAACCGTGGACCTCACGTCCTACAGCGTAACGGTAGACGATTTTGTTTGTCTGCAGGAGGTCGGCAGAGTTCTTCACCCGGTTCTCGCAGCGGGGCAAATTATCGGAGGTGTGGCTCAGGGAATCGGGTTCGCGCTCTATGAAAAAGTCATTTGGGACAAAGGCCGCATGAAAAACGGCCAGATGACCAATTACATCATGCCCACTTCAGCCGATATTCCTCCGATCAGAGTTTTTTTTGAGGAGCTGGGCAACGTTCATGGGGCCTTCGGCGCAAAAGGAATCGGGGAGCTTCCAGTGGATGGACCCGCGCCTGCAATCGTCAACGCCATCAGCAACGCGCTGGGCATTTCTTTCAATTCTGTTCCGCTGCTGCCCGAAGATATTTTCGAGGCTCTATCGTCAAATGTTTCGCATGACACGCTGCCGGCGTTGGCGGACAGTAAGCAATGAACGACTCGCAGACGGCCACCAAGTTCGACATCCCTCTGGTGGTGAATGGGAAAACCATAACCGTGCACGCTTTTCCCATGGAACGGTTGCTGGACGTGTTGCGAGTACAAATTGGATTGACAGGGACCAAGGAAGGCTGTGGCGAAGGTGAGTGCGGTTCGTGCTCGGTTTTGGTGGACGGAGCTTTGGTAAACAGCTGCCTGATACCCGTGCTGCAAGCCTCGGGCACACATATCACCACGATTGAGGGCCTGGCTACCGACAAGCGATTACACGCGCTGCAACAAGCTTTTCTCGATTTCGGAGGCGCACAGTGCGGCATCTGTACTCCAGGAATGATTCTTGCCGCCGTTCATTTGTTGAGTAAAAACCCACAGCCGACTGGTGCCGATATTCGCGAGGGATTGTCTGGCAATCTGTGCCGCTGCACCGGCTACTTGCAAATTTTTGAAGCCGTTGCGGACGCCGCCGTCCGGTGTAGGCAATGAGATCGCATCCTGCCGACTATGAACTAGTGGCTCCCAACAATTTGCCGTCGGTGCTTTCGCTACTCGCTGAGGAGCCAGGCTCTTGGTTGCCTATAGCAGGTGGCACCGATTTGATGGTGCAGTATGCCGCAGGGCACCTTGCCGCGCGCAAGTTGGTCAGCATTTGGAATTTGCCGGAGCTTCGTCGTATTGAAATTCTTCCTGGCGAAATTCGCGTCGGAGCCGGATGCACATACACAGATTTGATACACAATCCCATGGTCAATCGCGAATTTACGCTTTTAACGAGCGCCGCGCGCTGGACCGGCGGAGTGGCGAATCAGAATCGCGGAACGCTCGGAGGCAATATCGTCAACGCTTCGCCTGCTGCGGATTCTCTACCCGCATTATTGGTATACGGAGCGGAATTGATTCTGGCTTCTGTTCGGGGCGAGCGCCGAATAGTTTACGAGAACTTTCACACCGGTTACCGGAAAACGCAGTGTGCCGCAGACGAAGTGATCCGGTGCGTATGCCTTCCGAGACAGTTTAAGAATTATCGCGCGTATACGCGTAAGATTGGCGCGCGCAACGCGCAGGCCATCTCGAAAGTATGCCTGGCGGCGCTGGGCCGGTTCGCTGGAGGAATTATCGAAGATATCCGCATGGCTGTCGGGAGTGTCGCTCCGATTCCGTTTCGCTTGAAAGAAACGGAAACAGCGCTTCGCGGCAACAGGATTGATCAAGCGCTTATTCTGCTGGCAAAGAAAACAGCGGCTGACGAAATTCAGCCCATCGACGATATTCGGTCCTCCGCCAGATACAGGCGCGCCGTCACAGCCAATCTTGTAGCTGAATTACTGAACAGCTTTAACAACGCCGATAATAAAAACTCAAGTGTGTTGGCGCGTTGGAATTCTCTTCCACCAGGAGAAGCGGCGCTTGAAATTCTACCGTGCTGCGGTTCAAACTCCTGGGCACGACAGCTGGCTGCTCTCAGACCGATCCAGGACGAAGACAGCCTGCTGGCGGCATCCGATAAAATATGGAAAAGTCTCACGGAAGCAGATTGGATGGAGGCCTTCGCTCATCACCCGCGCATCGGACAATCCGTCGCACCCACAACTGCTCCCGCGCGATCGGCGCAATGGTCCAGCCAGGAGCAGCAAAAAGTTGGCGCCGCCGGATCCGACATGATTGCTGCACTCTCAGAGGGCAATCGAGCTTACGAGCAGCGCTTCAAGCGTATTTTTATTGTTTGTGCCGCCGGAAAGCCTGCGCACGCGATCCTGGATATTCTGCAGCGGCGGATGCGCAACGACGACCAGACCGAACTACAGGAATCGGCTGAGCAACAGCGACAGATCACGAGCCTGCGCTTGAAGAAATGGATCTCTGAATGAGCCGCATCTCCACTCACGTTCTCGATGTTTCCCTGGGCAAGCCGGCGAAAGACGTTTCCGTGCGGCTGGAGCGTCGCGAACTCTCCGGCGATTGGTTCGTGCTGGCTTCTTCGCGCACCGGGGCTGACGGCAGGTGCGCGCAATTGTTGCCGGCAAACGAGACTCTGGTCGCCGGTGTCTATCGATTGAACTTTGACGCCGCCAGTTATTTTCAAGCTCAGGAAATGGCAACTCTCTATCCGCTTATAGAGGTCGCTTTTCAAGTGCTCGAAGGCGAATCAGAATTTCATATTCCGCTACTCTTAAGTCCGAATGGATACACTACCTACCGGGGGAGTTGATGGCGTGATCGCTTTAGCCGAGAACAGATATGGCAAGTCACGCGTCCGCCTCGTGCAGGTAAAGCGGCGCGGCGACCGCAACGATTTTCGCGAATGGACCGTGGAGATTCTCTTCACTGGAGACTTTGCATCCTGTTTCGTCGAAGGCGACAACCGCAACATCCTTCCCACGGATACCATGAAAAATACTGTGTACTCGCTGGCGCGCGAATCCTCGCAGACCTGCTTGGAAGAATTCGGCCAGGAATTAGCGGACTTTTTCCTCGACCATAATCCACAGCTCTCCTCCACGCAGGTGTCCATTTCTGAAAAATCCTGGGAACACCTGCTGGTTGAAGGAAAACCTCATCCCACAACATTTGTGCAGTCGAGCAGCGAACTTCAAACTTCCGAAACATCCCGAGCTCGTGATGGCGCTTCGTCAGTTTGGTCCGGGCTCGACAATCTGGTCATTATGAAAACCGCCGGTTCGGAATTCGCCGGTTTCCTGAAAGATTCGCTGACCACTTTGCCGGAGGCGGCCGATCGTTTATTGGGTACCGCGCTTCGCGCTCGATGGAAATATTCCACGATGGATGTTTCCTTCAGGACCTTGCGGAAAAGTATCCGGCAAATTTTGCTGGGCGTATTTGCGGAGCATATCAGCAAATCGGTGCAGCACACCCTGTACGCCATGGGTGAAGTCGTTCTCCAGCAAATTCCTGAAGTAGACGAAATTGAATTGAACATGCCGAACCGCCACTGTCTGCTGGTAGATCTTTCGCGCTTTGGACAGGACAACCCCAATGAGATATTCGTTCCGGTTGATGAGCCGCATGGTTATATCGAGGCGCGCATTCGCCGTCAGGATTAAGAATTAATGGAGCACTCTGCCGCCATCGCGGATCGGGCGGAAAAAGTAATTGCTCGATGCAAACGATTGGCGTCGATCACTGAAACGCCGGGCAGCACCTGCCGTACATTTCTCTCTATTGCGATGCGCGAGTGCTACCGTGTAGTGGGCGACTGGATGGAGGCAGCAGGCGCCTCGGTGAGCATCGATGCGGCAGGAAATTTGCGGGGACTTTATCCTGCTGCGGACACTGGGGCGCCGCGGTTGCTCCTCGGTTCGCATTTGGATACCGTGCCGGATGCCGGCGCATATGACGGCGTGCTCGGAGTAGTTTTAGCGGTTTCGTTAGTTGAAACGCTGGAGGATCGCAAGCTTCCCTTCGCCATTGAGGTGATCGGGTTTTCAGAGGAAGAAGGAGTTCGTTTCGGCGCGCCGTTTATCGGCAGCCGCGCGTTAACTGGCAAGCTCGATGACGAGTTACTCAATCGCACGGATGCAAAGGGCGTCAGCGTTCGAACCGCTATCGAGAATTTTGGTTTAAAGCCCGCGGACATTTCGCAGGCCGCATTGAGCAACGATAGTCTCGCGTACCTGGAATTTCACATCGAACAAGGACCGGTTCTTGAATCGTTGAGAATCCCGCTGGGCATTGTGGAAGGTATCGCCGGGCAGACACGTGGTGAATTTACTTTCCTCGGCCGTGCCAATCACGCCGGAACGACGCCCATGACTCTTCGCCACGACGCGATGGCGGCCGCAGCGGAATGGATTCTTGAGGTGGAGCGCGTGGCCAAAATGGAAAAGGGCTTGGTCGCGACAGTCGGGCGCATTGCAGCTACACCCAACGCCGCGAACGTGATTGCCGGGCAAGTTCAGTTGAGCCTGGATGTGCGCCACAGTTCAAACTCCCTTCGAATCCGCACGGCGGATTTTCTTGCAGTACAAGCTGAGGAAATCGCCCATCGTCGCGGGTTAACGGTGCAGAGGAAAACATTGCTGAATCAACCGGCGGTTTCCATGGATCCGTTCCTGATGGGCCAAATCGAGCAAGCTGCGGTAAATGCCGGCTGTGCCGTACATCGCATGGTGAGCGGAGCGGGTCACGATGCCATGATCGTAGCGGGCACAATTCCTACAGCGATGATCTTTCTGCGAACTCCCGGCGGCGTAAGTCATCATCCGTCGGAGTCAGTTAGTGTTGACGATGTAGCGAAAGCCATGGAGTGCGGGATGCTTTTGCTGACTCAATTGGGCGGCTCTGCCGAATTTCAAAAAAGGATGGTCCGTGCATAATCTCGGTCAAACGCGCAGCTGCAAGCGCAACAATTTTTTTCTTTTGACGCCCGATACATTCGTGCGCACTGTACTGCCCGGTATGAAGGCGTGCTGCGCAATCGTTCACGTCAGCGCAGCGGCCGGAGCAAACTTCGTGCAGTATACCGCCGAATTCGAATCGGGCAGCGAACTGGGCGGCACGGATGCGCAGCGTTTTATTTATGTGCTGGAGGGCAGTCTGCAACTCGAAGTCGATGGCAGAAAAAAGGAGTTGGCAGCGAATGCCTACGCGTATATTCCCGAGGGATTCCAGCATCGCGTGATCGCCGGGCGCTCCAGTCGAGCCGCTGTCATTGAAAAACCGTATCAACAATTGTCTGCGGTTTCGGCGCCACAGTTGTTGATCTCCACCGAAGGCCAGATTTCTTCGCATGCTTTGGGCGACGATCCCGACTTGCAGGTAAAGTGCCTGCTGCCCGATGAAATGGCCTTCGATTTCGCAGTGAACACCATGGTTTATCAACCCGGCGCTGCACTCAGTATGGTTGAAATGCATGTCATGGAGCACGGACTTCTGATGTTGGAAGGCGGTGGAATCTACCGACTGGACGATTCGTGGCATTCCGTGACCGCCGGTGATTTCATCTGGATGGCTCCCTGGTGTCCGCAATGGTTCGGAGCGATTGGAAAGACACCGGCAAAATATTTGATCTACAAAGACTGGAACCGCCATCCGCTCGCGGGCAGGCCGCATGAATCTCGAGGTTGATAAGCAGCGACTGATCTCGGAGATCGAGGAACTCTCCTTGATTTCCGATGCGGAAGCGCCTGCGGTAACCAGAATTGTTTTCACCCCGACAGATTTAAGAGCGCGAGCATGGTTTTTGGAGCGCTGTAAAGAAGCGGGCCTTGCAGTTCGTCAGGACGCCATCGGAAATATTTTTGCGCGATGGAACGGACAAAATTCCGATGCTCCCGCAGTGGCCACCGGCTCGCACATCGACGCAATTCCAAATGCCGGAAAGTATGACGGCGTGGTCGGTGTACTCGGAGGCCTCGAGGCTATCCGCGCCCTACAGCAAAGCGGCTTCAATCCAAAACGTTCGATTGAGCTGATTCTTTTTACTTCGGAAGAACCAACGCGCTTTGGCATCGGTTGCCTTGGTAGCCGTTTGCTTTCGGGGAGTCTGTCGGCCGATGCCGCGAAAAAATTAAAGGATAAAGAAGGCGCAACCATTGAGCAAGTTCGGCGCTCCGCAGGATTCCAGGGCAAACTCGAAACCGTGAAATTACCTGCCGGACATTACCAAGCGTTTCTTGAATTGCACATCGAACAAGGCCCGCTGCTGGAACAGAAACAAATTCCGCTCGGGATTGTGAACCAAATTGCCGCGCCATCCAGCTTTCAACTTTTTATTGAAGGTGCGGGCGGGCACGCCGGTGGAGTGCTGATGCCCGACCGCCGTGATGCGCTTTGCGCGGCCTCAGAATTAATTCTCGCGATTGAACAACAGGCCAAAACCAGCGGATCCACGGACACAGTGGCGACAGTAGGTATTTGCGAAGTGTTTCCCGGCGCGGTCAATAGCATTCCCAGCCGCGTGCACCTCAGCGTGGACATTCGCGATACCGATTTGCAGCGGCGTGACTCGCTCATCGCCACCGTTGATGCGTCCTGTCACGCGATTGCAGCGAAACGCGGTGTGACCATTCGACAGGAATTGGTGAATGCGGACGCGCCAGCGGATTGCGCGCCAGATATTGTCGAAACGCTTTCCGAATCGTGCAGAAAACATGGGCTGCCTTTCACAAACATGGTCAGCCGGGCGTATCACGATTCGTTATTCATGTCCCGTATCGCCCCCACAGCGATGTTGTTCATACCCTGTCACAACGGTTACAGTCACCGCCCCGACGAATATGCTTCTCCTGAAGACATTGTTCGCGGAACGCTGGTTCTCGCGGAGACGCTGCGGAGTCTGGCAAGCTAATCGCAATTAAGTGACGTTTCTCTTCACCAAAAAAAATCGGCGGTGTGAAAATATTTCGTAGCAACAACACTCAAACTCCCTGCGACGCGCGAATTTTCGCGTAGTGCGGTTTTAGCACCGAGAAAATGAAGTTACACCGCTGGTCATACGGCAGGAAGGCGCTTTTCATCGCGTTAATCGTGATGATCTCAAAATCATTCAACGTCAGCCCGAAAGTTGCGGCTGCGGCCTCGAATTCCTTGGTCATGGTGGTGTCGCTCATCAGCCGGTTATCGGTATTCAACGTAACGCGAAATTTTTCCTGGTAAAGAATCTTGAAAGGATGTTCAGCCAAAGTGCGCGCTGCTCCAGTGTGCACATTGCTGATGAGACAAATCTCCAATGGAATGCGTTTGTCCAAGACATATTGCGCGAGATCGCCCAGCTTCACGGCCTTTCCGTCGGCCACTGCGATGTCATCGATCAGCCTGGTTCCGTGTCCGATCCGGTGAGCGCCGCAATATTGGATGGCCTGCCAGATGGATTCCTTCCCAAACCCTTCGCCGGCGTGAATGGTGATGTTGAAATTCTGGCGCTGAATATAGTGGAAGGCCTCGACGTGCTTCTTGGGAGGATATCCGCCTTCCTCGCCCGCCAGATCGAATCCGACCACCCCACGCTCGCGAAAGTCCACGGCCAGTTCCGCCATTTCGAGCGAGACGTCCATATTGCGCATTGCGCAGATGATCAATCCGGAAGCGATGCCGAAATCTTTCCGGCCGCGCTCCAAGCCTTTCAATACCGCGGACACAATTTGCTGGTGACTCAATCCTTTGCGGGTATGAAATACCGGTGCAAAGCGAGTCTCGAAATAAACAACTCCATCCTGGCTTAAATCCTCCGCCTGCTCATAAGCAACCAGTTCGAGCGCTTCTTCAGTCTGCATCACCGCGATGGTGTGCGCGAAACCTTCCAGATATTTGGGCAGGCTGCCCTGATTCGCGCCTTGAAAAAACCATTGCGCCAACTCTTCAGCATTTCCGTTCGGCAGGTCCAGGTAATTCACGTCGCGCGCAAGTTCAATGATGGTTCTTGGGCGCAGCACGCCATCGAGATGCTCATGCAGCAAAACCTTAGGAAGACTCTTCAGTACTTCCCTGTCTAACTTCATGCAAAACTCCGATTCTCAACCGGGCATCAGGTTTGATCAAAAATAGCACATCGCCAAGAAGCAGAGTGCTCACACTCCGCTTGCGTCCACATCACCTAGAGCCGTATCGTAGCCGCCACCGCCGTTGCTTCTTCTAATTTGTTCGTAGATTTTTTGGGGAACAGCTTCATTCCTGGCCGATGTCTTCATTCCAAACCGCGGGATGCTCTGAAATATATTTCTGCAGCATCGAAAAACATTCCTCGGATTCCAGATCAATCACCTGAACACCAAGCGAGCGCAGCCAATCTATGCCGCCCTGAAAAGTTTTGCTCTCACCCACGACAACAGTTCCGAAACCAAATTGTCGAATTAGTCCGCTGCAATACCAGCACGGCGCCAGCGTGGTCACCATGATCAGCTTGCGATAGCTCGCCTGCCGGCCGGCATTACGAAAGGCATCCGTTTCGCCGTGCATGGAAGGATCATTCTGCTGCACGCGCCGGTTGTGCCCCTTGCCGATCACCCGGCCATCAGTATCAAAAATCGCAGCGCCGATTGGTATTCCGCCTTCCTGCAGCCCTCGCCGCGCCTCGTTCAATGCGACGTTAAGCATCGCGGCATAGTCGAGTTGTACGCTCATGGAATCTCCCGGGATCGCTGAATCCAATTCAGAAAGCTCAATAAAAACTGAGCTTCCGGTGCGCCTGCTGGTTATTCGTTTCTTTGTTGGGGTCTGCTAGCTTCGCAAAATCCAGTCGACGGTTTTCGATGCAAGCCGGTCGAACGCCACCACCGACATCTCCAGGTGCTCTTCACGCGTGTCCTCGATTTTATTGTGGCTGATCCCGCCAAGCGATTGCACAAACATCATCACTGCCGGAATGCCCGCGCGGGAAACCTCGGCGGCGTCGTGCAGCGGACCCGAAGGCATGCGATGTGCTGTACCCGACACTTCGCGGACTGCCTGCTCGCAAAGATCCAGAAGCGCCGGATGAAATGGAACCGGTTCGATGCTCCAGATGCGCGACCACTCCACCGTGCATTTTTCCTCGTCGGCAAAACGCCGGCTGGCATCCTGGGCTTCCTGAAACATCTGCGCAAGAATGCGCGCGTCAAGATCGCGTTGATCCAGCGTAGCTTCACAGCGGCCCACCACGGCCGTCACGATGCCGGGAAATGTTTTCAAGCTCCCCACGGTGCAAACCGCGTCCGGGTGCTTGCGCGCGATGTTGCGAATTTCCAGCGCGAGTTTGGCTGCGGCTGCCAGTGCATCGCGGCGCGCGTTCATCGGCGTCGAGCCAGAGTGAGCTTCTTGTCCATGAAAAGTTACGCTGTGGCGTTCCACTCCCTTGGTGCCCAGAACAACGCCCAACGGAAGGCCGAGTTGCTCAAGGACCGGCCCTTGTTCTATGTGCAGCTCAAGATATGCGGCCGCATTCTGGCGTTCTTTCTCGGCTTCGGTGAAACGACCCATTTCAATGCCGCAACGCCGCAGCGCGTCTTCCATTGTTATTCCATCGCGGTCGGTCCGAACGCGATCCGCCGGAACGGAATGCGTGGCCGCGAACGCCGACGAGCCCAACAGGCTACGACCAAACCGCGCACCTTCTTCGTCGGCCCAATCCACGAGGCGTACTGTCACGGGCGGCCGGCCGTTGAATTCTGACGCGAAACGACGAAACACTTCGAGCGCGGCAACAACATTCAGCGCACCGTCGAGCCAGCCCCCGTTGGGAACCGAATCTAGGTGCCCACCGAGAATCAGCGATTTTTTCGATTCGCCCGCTAAGGACGCCCAATTATTTCCGGCAGCATCGTAATGATGTTCGACAGGAAGCTCGGCCAGTTTTTTCGCAAACCACTCGCGGGCACGCAACCACGTATCGGTCCAGGCCACCCGTTGCGCTCCGTTTTCGTCGCCGGTCAGCGAACGAAGTTCTTTCAGTTCGGCGACGGTTCGTTTGGGATCAAGAGGCATGGTGTTTTTGCTCAGAAATATGCGGGTTCGCGCTTCAGCAAGCGTCCGCGCCCGCGTTCGCCCACAAATTCTCCGTCCCGGACCTGCACTTTTCCGCGGACGGTAACCACTGAAGGCCGCCCTTCGATAGCCATCCCTTCGAACCCGTTGTAGTCGTTATTGACGTGTTGCGTTTTGACGGTAACGATTCCGCGATAGTTGGTATCGTAGACCACCAGATCAGCGTCGCTTCCAACTTCGATCGTGCCTTTGCGAGGGAACAACCCGAAAAGTTTCGCCGCGCGAGTGCTGGCAACATTTACGAAGCGATCCATATCGATGCGGCCTTTCTGCACTCCAAAAGAATAAAGAAGATTGACGCGGTCTTCGATGCCCGG
>JAUTXJ010000020.1 GCA_030838075.1 Acidobacteriaceae bacterium | reverse complement strand
AAGACTCAGGCCGGCATCGATGAAACGCTGGCCGTTCCACTTCCCCAGAAGTTTTTGCGGCTCGGTCTCCATTTTTTCTTCTTCGCCGCTGATGAACGGGATGACGTTTCCCTGAATGTCCATGGTCGCGACGCCCGGATAACCCGCGCCAGACACCGCCTGCAGCGTGACGACAAAAACTTTCTCCAAACCAAACGCATCGGCGAGCGGCTTCAGCACCAGAACGAGTCCCGCCGTCGAGCAATTGGGATTAGTAACGATGAAACCGCGCTCGTAACCGCATTTCTTTTGCTGCGTCGGAATGGCTTCCAGATGCGCGGCGTTTACTTCCGGAATCAGCAACGGAACATACGCATCCATGCGGTGGTTTTTGGAATTGCTCACCACTGGATAACCGGCACGCGCAAAATCTTCTTCCGCGCCACCGGCAACGGAAGAATCCAACGCTGAGAAAACAAAATCGCAATCCAGCGTGGGGTCCAGATCCTTAACGATTAGATCGCGGGCATTTTCTGGGATCGGCCCATCGAGATGCCAGCGCACCGCTTCGGAATATCGTTTACCCGAGGAGCGTTCGGACGCGGCCACCTCGGTGAGCTCGAACCACGGATGATCGGCCAACAGCTTGACGATGCGCTGCCCTACCAGGCCGGTAGCGCCTAGCACTCCAGCTCGCCACTTTTTCTCTAAAGGTTGCACGGAACGGCCGCCAGGCAAGCTTTTATCCGCGGCGTTCTGCCTCAATGGCATCCTGCCTTTCGGGTCCTGTTGCGCACTATCGAGGCTCATGTCTCGGCTCCTAAATTCGCCGGAGCGTTCTGGATGCGGGGCTAAAGAAAAAACCCACCGCCAGGCGCTTCCGGCGGTGGGTTGGAAACTTTTGCTATTGATCTAGCGGTTTCTCCACTCGCCCGAAGCGCAAATGGTCGGCGTCGACGTGACGGTCGTAATTCGCGTAATTCGCATCGTAGCGATGGCTATCATAGCGGGAAGAGAATAACACGTCCCCCTATCGCGCTTAAAGCGCTTAGTGACGAACTTGTATCCTAAAATCAATGATTTGTCGCGCCAGTCGGCTGGTGTGGCACCGTTCGCGTAAAGAGTCATCTAACTGTAGTGTGCTACCATCCAAAAGTTACGTTGTATGAAGGAGCCGCGATAGATGTCCGTGACTAAGTCTGGGCAAATGAATGCCTTGCGCAAAATGCGAGCCGGAGCGGGATTGTCATTTGAGTCCGCCCCGGTGCCCGCCATTGGCCCCACCGACGTCTTGGTACGCGTAACGGCAGCTTCGATCTGCGGCACCGACCTTCATATATATGGATGGGACCGCTGGTCGCAGGGACGCATTAAACCTCCGGTAACGCTTGGACACGAGTTCAGCGGTATCGTCGAAAGTGTGGGCGAAGAGGTAACTGCTGTAAAAGCGGGCGA
Organism: Acidobacteriaceae bacterium; assembly: GCA_030838075.1. Taxonomy (GTDB): domain Bacteria; phylum Acidobacteriota; class Terriglobia; order Acidiferrales; family UBA7541; genus Acidiferrum. Next base: position 18,609 of record JAUTXJ010000020.1, on the reverse strand, counting down.
CAAAGTAAGCGCCGAGATGCATTTGAATTGCGGACATTGCCATCAGTGCCGCCTCGGCGAAGCGCACATCTGCCAGAACCTGCGCATCATTGGCATTGACCGCGATGGCGCCTTCGCTGAATTAGTAAAAATTCCCGCGTCGAACATCTGGAAGCTCGATCCCGCAATTCCAGAACATTACGGAGCGATTCTCGATCCGCTGGGCAATGCCGTGCACACTGTGCTCGCCGGAGAAATTGCGGGCAAGACCGTGCTGGTTACCGGCTGCGGTCCGATTGGGCTGATGTCCATCGTGGTTGCCAAAGCTTGCGGGAGTTCCACGGTATTTGCCACCGAGATCAATCCGCAGCGGCGCGCCATGGCCCGGAAAATGGGCGCCGACGTGGTTCTCGACCCATCGTCGGGAAATGCCGCAAAGCAGATATTGGCCGATACCTCCAACACCGGTGTGGATGTTTTGCTGGAAATGTCCGGCAACCCCACCGCGATCCAGCAGGGATTTGCGGCCTTACGCGCGGGAGGCCGAGCCTCGTTACTCGGCATACCCACCGAGTCGGTTCCGCTCGACCTGGTGAATGATGTAATTTTCAAAGGCGCGACGGTGCAAGGCATCTATGGCCGGCGCATGTACGGCACGTGGGTGCAAATGACCGCGCTGCTCAAAGCCGGACGGCTGAATCTGGAGCCGCTGTTTGGAGAGCGCACCTCGCTCGAAAAATTTGAAGACGCATTCAAACTTTTGCGCGGCGGCCTCGCGGGTAAAATTTTGATGTATCCCGATGGAGTGCCGCACTAAAGATCGCCACCATGAAGGCGAATAATAACGATCGAATGTAACTGGAAGGAGTATTTCCATGTCAGACGCCGCGGCCACCGCCAGCAAACCATCTCCGCTTCATTATATTTCTGAGCATCTCCAGGATTTGCGCAATAAAGGCACCGCTCCGAAGCTCCGCGTGCTGGACGGTGAGCAGAAACCGGTTGCCGTTTTTGACGGCAAGGAAATTATCAACCTGGCTTCCAACAATTATCTGGGATTGACCACCCACAAGTCCTTGCGCAAGGCCTCGCTGGAAGCCACCCGCAAATATGGCGTCGGCGCGGGCGCGGTGCGCACCATCGCCGGCACCATGAAGCTGCACATGGAACTCGAAGAGCAGATCGCGCGCTTCAAAAATGTGGAAGCCTGCGTGGTGTTCCAGTCGGGTTTCACCGCCAATGCCGGAACCGTTTCCGCCGTGCTGGGCAAGGAAGATTTAATTATTTCCGATGAGCTGAATCACGCCTCCATCATTGACGGCGCGCGTTTATCGAAAGCCACTATCAAAGTTTTCAAACACAAGGATGTGCAGGATTGTGAACGCATCCTGCAGGAAACCGCCAATTGGAACGGGCACAAACTGATCATCACCGACGGCGTTTTTTCAATGGATGGTGAGATCGCTCCGCTACCAGAGCTGTGCACCCTGGCCGAAAAATACAACTGCATCATGATGATTGACGATGCTCATTCGTCGGGCGTCCTGGGACGCAATGGCCGTGGCACGGTGGACCATCTCAATTGCCACGGGCGAGTGCACATTCAAGTGGGCACATTGAGCAAGGCTATCGGAGCGATGGGCGGCTATGTTTGCGGGTCCCGCGACTTGATCGATTATCTTTACCTGCGTGCGCGGCCATTTCTGTTTTCCACCTCGCATCCGCCGGGCACAGCGGCGGCTTGCCAGGCTGCTTTCACGTTGCTAGATTCGCCGGAAGGCGAACGCTTGGTCAAAAAATTGTGGGCCAATACAAAATTTTTCAAACGCGAATTGAAAAAGCGAGGATTCCAATTCAAGGCCAGTGAGACGCCCATCATTCCGATTCACGTGGGCGAAGTCGCGAAAGCCTTCGAGTTTTCACGCAAACTTTTTGATGCGGGCGTGTTCGCTCCAGCCGTCGGCTACCCCACGGTAGCTGAAGGCAAAGCGCGGTTGCGCGCCATCGTCAGCGCCACACACAAGCGCGAGCACTTGCTGCGAGCCGCGGATACGCTCGCCGAAGTCGGCAAAACGCTGGGTGTCGTGTAATTGTAATTTGCTAGACCATAGTGGTGCCCGAATTGAGATAGCCTGGCCAATGGAAAATGACCGGGGCCTAGTACGACTCGAGAAGCGACGCGCTAAGTGCTTTGTTTGAGAAAAAAATGTCGGCGCGTCGACATTTTTGACAAATCATTCGAACGATCTGGGAATTGTGCTTCGAATGACTTATCTTCTGCTCAAGAAATATTTCAATTCGAACGCCGTAAATTAACAAAATTGGTATCCGCAAAATCAACTCGAGCCCAAAATCTTGTCGAAAACTTTCCAAGCGTTAAACACATCAAACTGATGAGGGCCAAAGCATTTGGCTTTTGGAGAAAATTTTGGATTTACATTGGAGTTACGCGGAGAGACGAAATGTATAGACTAAAACTGACCGCAAATTTTATTGCCGCGCTGAGTTTCGCAGCTTTCTGCGCCATTGGCTCACCTGCGCAGTCACAACCCGATTCGCAGGCGGGAGCGCAGCTCGGAGAACAATCCGCGCTCGCAGGGAAGCAGGCGCAAGGCGCCAATACACAGAAAACCACAGAAACATCGCCGACCGAACTGACTACATTCGTAACCGGTACGATTATCAACGCAGAATTAAACGGCTCGCTGGATTCCAAAAAGCTAAAATCGGGTGACGCGGTAAACGCCCACACGGCGACCGATCTCAAGACCAACGACGGCAGAATCGTATTGCCCAAAGGCACCAAAATCATCGGCCATGTGACGCAGGCGTCGGCACGAGGTGCGGGGCAGCCTGAGTCATCGCTGGGTTTGATATTCGATAAAGCCATTTTGAAAAGCGGCCAGGAGATCCCCTTGAACGCCTCTGTTCAAGCCGTGGGAGCCCCACCATCGAGCTCGTTTGATAATTCAGCTCCTGCGGGTGAACCACCGGGAGGGACGCGTCCTGCTGCACCTGGCGGCGGTGTCCAGAGTGGTAGCACGGCGTCTCGTGGCGGCGGTATGAATGGCGCATCTTCAACCCCGAATGGGATTGGCGACCCATCCGTTGGCGTCGTCCCACCCGACACTGGAAATGCCAACGCCGGCCAATGGGACGCCAACACCCGGGGCGTCGTGGGTATGCGCAATCTGAGCCTGAATGCCGCAGGCGAGGGGCAAGGCTCAATCATTAAATCGACGGGCAAAAACGTGAAACTCGACGGCGGGACCAGGCTGCTACTAGTCACCGGCAACGTGGTTGCTCACTAGGATTAACTTCTCCCCGCCGAGACTTCAGTCCGATTGGCGTGCCGTATTTGCACAGGGCCCTGTATGTCAAAAGTCCCCACGTTCTGGTACGCTAATAGTGTAGTGAGGGGGATGCGATGACGAAGCTATTCGTCGTTCTATTCGTCGCTGCCGCTCTTATCGTTCCTCTGGGATTCGCCCAAACCCCGCCGGACACAGCCGCAGACGCTAGAAAATTAAATTCAGTTCCGGATCCAGTTATCGCGCCGTTTTGTGTGGGAACGGCCTTCAATGCGATTTTGCTTACGCCATTGGACGCCAGCCGGAATAAAGCCGGCGACCCGGTAACTGCCGAGACCGCGGAGACCGTGACTTACGAGCGCACGGTGATCTTTCCCCGGGGCACAAAAATTCATGGCCTCCTGGTGCGTGCCTCTTCCGCACGAACCGGTAAGGGCTCGGCCCTTTTCGTCCGATTCGATAAAGCCATCTTGAAGAACGGCCAGGAAGTGATGATGAACGCAGGTATCCAGGCGCTCGTCACCGGTCGAGGTGCAGTCTCCAATCGTATAGCGCCTGCAACCAACGAACGCGGCCAGGGATATCCATCAGCCGAAGACTACGGTCCTCGAGACGTTTCGAACGCGACCGTTGTTCCGGCCAGCACCGAATCGGCATCGCGCGCTCAATCGTCGTCGGGACTTCCCGCCACGCAAGGTGGCGTGAACAAGCAGGGCATGCTGACGAATGACAGCCAAGGGGCGTTGGGCGGGGCATCCGATTTGAAAGTGTACACTCCGCTGTCCGAAGGTTCGGACGGCACAGTGTTACTGTCAGCCGGAAAGAATGTCCGCCTGGAAGCGGGAACGAAGCTCTTGCTGGTGATTCAGCCTCCTCCAGAAGTTGATCCCAGTTTGCAGTAATAAAATTTTCTCGACACTCGACATCTGATTTCGCCGTCAAAAATTGAGTTGTGTTCCGGCTGTTTTCAGTCCTGACTTTTTCTAATTCGTACTGATTTCTGCACCCAACTTTTAGGGCCGGCCCCATCGCCTGCTCGCTTCGGAGCGTTTGCTATACTCGCGCAGATGCCTTTAACCAAGAAAAAATTATTTTTGGTCGACGCCATGGCCCATATTTACAGGGCTTTCTACGCGCCGATGGTGCGCATGAATACCAGCGCGGGCGTTCCCACCACCGTTCCGTTTCTGTTCAATAATATTTTGCGGCGCATATTGAAAGATTATCAGCCGGATTACGTCGGCATCGTTTTCGACACCAGCAAACCCACCTTCCGCGACAAACTTTTCGAAGAATATAAAGCGCACCGCCCCAAAATGCCGGATGAGCTTTCCATCCAGTTGCCCTTCGTCAGGCGCTTGTGCGAAGCCATGCGTTTGCCAATCCTGGAATGGGACGGCTTCGAAGCTGACGACGTCCTCGGCGCGCTGGCGAAACAAGCCACCAAGGCAAACGTGGACGTGATGCTGGTCACCAACGATAAAGACATGCTCCAGCTCGTTCACGACGGAGTGAAGGTTTTGCGTACCGGCACCGGCGCCGCTAAAAGCGACGTCATCGTCGACGAAAAAAAAGTCGAAGAGATCCTTGGCGTGCCGCCCAACAAAGTGACCGACGTGATGGCCTTGATGGGCGACAGCATTGACAACATTCCCGGCGCGCGCGATCCCAACGAAAAGCCTGCCCCCGGGGAGCGCCGCAAGCCCGGCATCGGAGAAGTCGGCGCGCGCGAAATAATTCTGCAATTTGGCTCGGCTGAAGAAGCGCTGCGCCGGGCCGCTGAAGTAAAACGAGCGAGCTATCGCGAGGCGCTGCAGAAAAATGGCAAGTACGTGCTGTTGAGCAAAGAGTTGTCGAAGATTGACAGCGATGTACCCATCACGTTGGACCTGGACAACTTGCAACGGCGCGAACCTGATCTGCCGTTGCTCGCGGCGCTTTATCGCGAATTGGGATTCAACTCGCTGCTGAAAGAATTGGGATCGGAAACCGTTGCTTCTACCGCGCCTGTTAGTGCCGGGCCGGTGCTGAAAACTGATTACTTGCAGCTCATCAATCCTGGCGAATTTCGTGACTATCTGTCGGGCATCCCAGTCGAACAACCGATCGCAGTCTGGCTGAATTTGGAGCCCGGCGATCGCGAGTCGGAAGGCTTCGGCACACGCATTGCCTCCATCGAAGTGTCATCAAAACCGGGTGAAGGTCGAGCTGTATGGATGGATGAAAAGGGCGAAGCGCTCGCGGCGCTACGACCTCTGTTAAGCGATCCTCAGCGCCCGAAAATTGTTCACGATCCGAAACTGTTTCATTTGCTTGCCGGGCGCATGGCTGACGTTCTGCACGCCACGCAAATTTATTCCTATCTATTGCGCCCTACCACCGCCAATCACAATTTCACCGACGTGGTCATGCGCCAATTCAACGCCATGATGGGCGGCGGCCCGGGAGAGCGCGCTGATTATCTGCAACGGCTCGCTCCAGCCCTACAGGCGCAAATTGGAGCGGAACAGATAGTCAACGTATACGAAAAAATCGATCTGCCCCTGGCACCGGTGCTGGCGGACATGGAGCGCACCGGCATTCGCGTCGACCCTAAAGCGCTCGACGCCATGTCTCAGGTGATGGAAACAGAAATACGCCGCCTGGAAAAGGAAGTTTGGGAACTCGCCGGCATGGAATTCAACGTCAATTCGCCCACGCAGCTGGCGGAGATTTTATTCGACAAGTTGAACCTGCAGCCATCGCAGCGTCGCGGACGGGTGAAGGGCCGCTCAACAGCAGTGGATATTCTGGAAGAATTATCGGCCAAGCACCCGCTGCCCCGAAAAATTATCGAGTATCGCGAAATTGCCAAGCTCAAATCGACCTACGTCGATTCATTGCCAAAATTGGTGCACCGCGAAACCGGCAGGCTGCACACCAGTTACTCGCAGACCGGCACGGCCACTGGCCGCCTGAGCTCTTCCGACCCCAACCTGCAAAACATCCCAATTCGAACGGAACTGGGACGGCAGATTCGCGCCGCTTTTGTGGCCGACGAAGGCAAGGTATTGCTATCCGCGGACTACTCGCAAATCGAGCTGCGCATCATGGCGCACTTTTCGCGCGACCCGGTTTTGCTTGAGGCCTTTAACAGTGGCGAAGATATTCACGCACGCACCGCGCAGGAAGTTTTTGGCGTGGGCCGAATGGCGCAAACCGCGGAGCACCGCCGCGCCGCCAAGGTCATCAACTTTGGAATTATTTACGGGCTTTCGCCGTTCGGTCTGGCGCAACAATTGAATATCGAGAACCGCGAAGCCGCGCAGTTTATCAATGCCTACTTCACGCGATATCGCGGCGTGAAACAATATCTCGACGACACATTGGCCGACACTCGCGCCACCGGCGTCGCCAAAACTTTATTCGGTAGAATTCGACCTATTCCTGAAATTAATTCCGCGCAATTTCAGTTGCGTAATTTCGCCGAGCGCACCGCGCTCAACTCGCCTCTGCAAGGCACCGCTGCAGACTTCATCAAGCTGGCCATGATCAGCATCGACCGGCGGCTAGCCGACGAGGACCTGCAAACCAAAATGATTTTGCAGGTGCACGATGAGCTGGTTTTCGAGGTACCCAAAAATGAGCTTGAGGCGGTCTCAAAATTAGTAAAAGAAGAGATGGAAGGCGTCCACAAAATCGCGGTTCCACTGCTGGTCGAGGTATGTTCGGGACCGAATTGGCGCGACCTGGATTGAGCTTCCAGCATTTGGCGAGCTATGTTTTCTGCAACCTTTTCCTTGCCCAAGGGTTCTTAGTATCGGTGGCGTGTGCGCGCACTACTTGAGGTAGCGGACACGCTTTTTTTGACTCTGATCTTTGATTGCTAGACGCCGCGACACTTTTTGGACACGAGTACGACGTGCGCCGCAATGCCAGCCCTGGCCCATGCTAGTTTAGAGAGGTTAGTCCCTCCCAAGGAACATATGACCCGAGCAACCATAGGGCTATTTTTTTTACCGATCGTTTTATTTTTCAGCGGTTGCTCGGGAAGTAGCAGCACTGCGCCGCCATCAAGCCTCCTTAGCGTAACTGTCACGGCGCCGAGAAGTACTGTGGTAGTCGGCCAAACGTTAACCTTCACCGCCACCGTCGCCGGCACGAACAATCAGGCAGTCACCTGGAGCGTAACCGGAGGCGGAACGATTTCGAATATCGGCGTGTATACCGCGCCGGCAACTGTGCCGAATCCCGCCAAGGTCACGGTGACCGCGACCTCGCAGGCGGATACCACCAAGTCGGGCTCCTTCACCGTAACTGTGGTGTCAAGCTCGGCTGTACAAGTTTCGGTACAGCCCGCTACGGCATCGGTCTCGGATTTTCGGACGCAGCAATTTACCCCTACGGTCACCGGCAGTTCCAATACCGCGGTGACCTGGCAAGTGAATGGCGTGACCGGAGGCAGTCAAAAATTTGGATTTATTTCCAGCGCTGGCCTTTTTGTGGCGCCGAGCGCGGTCCCCACAAAATCAGATGGCCAGGGCAACACCATAACAACTACCTTGACCATTACCGCCATATCGCAGGCGGACTCTACCGCTAGCGCAACTTCCGCCGTAACTATCGTTCCCGAAAATGCCAATACAGAGCCCGTTCCCGTCGAACTTGGCACCACCGGCGGCAACGCGCATGACTTCGTAAACAACACGGCGAAAAACACCATCACCTGCTGCGGCGGAACGCTCGGTTCGCTAGTTACTCGCGGCGGCCTGCAATATATTTTGAGCGACAATCACATTCTGGCGCGCAGCGATGGCGCCACCGTGGGCGATGCCATCATTCAGCCGGGCTTGATTGATACTGCAACCTGCACCACCGCCGGCACCACAACCGTTGCGAATTTGTCTCAGTTCTCCAATTTGCAAGCCAGCCCCAGCCAAAACGTCGACGCCGCCATCGCGCAAGTCATCACTGGAAAAGTCGACCCCGCTGGAAAGATTATCTATCTCGGCGCCTCAGTCGACGCGAACGGTGTTCCCGTAGCGGGTGCTCCGCAAGCGGGCACAGGAATTCCCGCAAGCAGCGTGGCCGTCGGCCGGGCAGTCGCGAAATCTGGGCGCTCCACCGGATTGACATGCTCCACAATTGAAGCGACGAACATCAGCACCAGTGTCGATTACACCGTGAATTGCGACGGCACCGGAACAAAGTTCACGGTGAACTACTCAAATCAAATAGGCGTCATTGGCGGCGATTTCAGCGGTGAGGGCGACTCCGGCTCGCTGATCGTCACGCAAGACACGGCTAGCCCGCTAGCTTTGCTGTATGCGGGCTCGGACACCGACACGGTCGGCAATCCCGTGGCTGATGTTTTGAATTTCTTCGGCAATAACACATTGTTTGTCGGTGGGGCGGCACACACAGTTGTTGGATGCTCACTGCCCACTGCGCCGCAATCGGCCAAGACCGTGGTGCCAAGTTCTGTAGCGTCGCAAGTAATCCAGCAAGCGACTGCTACACGCGATTTACATGCTGCGGAATTGCTGGCTTATCCGGAGGTTCAGGCCGTCGGCGTGGGCCAAAGCTACGACAGTCCCAAGGAAGCGGCGATTTTGTTTTTTGTGACCCAGGGAGAATCGCGAACGAATTTACCTACGCAAGTTGACGGCGTTCGAACCCGCGTTATCGAGCAGCCGCTTTTTGCCAAGCGCGGAGCGATTTCAGCGGAGGACAGCGCCATGCTTGAAAAATCAGTGGCGGCGCCGCAACTGGTGTACTCCGTTTCCGACGCGGAGATGGCGCGCGCCAAAGTGGTGCACACCGCCCACGTTGAAGCTCTGATGAAGCAGACTGGCGTACAAGGTGTCGGCATCGGCTCCAGCGTCGACTCGCCGGGCGAAGCGGTCCTGATGATTTTTACGATTCGCGGCGTTCCCCAAGATCCGATTCCAGCGGTGATCGATGGATTACGCACGCGAGTGCGTGAATCGAGCCGCTTCCGCGCCGGCTCTGCCGGTTCGGAAGTACAACGCGCTTGCAAACTCCCACCTGTCAAAGCAGCCTCAATCAAGCCAGGAACTGCGTCGCCAACAATCAAGCGTTGACTCTCGCCCACCGCATTCATTCGCAATCCGAAGGGCAGAGCAGCCACTTCGGTTAAATTTCCTGCGCTTTGTTGCCGATGAATGTCGCGTGCTAGGCTACGTTTATAGACTGACAGTTCAACGATAATTCTCGGGAGGTCCACATGGCACATGCAGCGCAATTTATGAAACTCGTGACAGCAGCTAAGGCCAAGATTAAAGAAACTAATGTCGCTGACGTAAAACGCCGCATCGACGCTGGCGAGAATCTCACGTTGATTGATGTCCGCGAAGATAACGAATGGGCGCAAGGGCATTTGCCCGGCGCGCTACACCTTGGCAAAGGAATTATCGAACGCGACATTGAGCAGCGCGTGCCGCAGACCGACGCAAAGCTGGTTCTATACTGCGGCGGCGGATTTCGCTCGGCTCTCGCGGCGGAAAACCTCCAGAAAATGGGCTATATCAACGTGGAATCGATGGATGGCGGGTGGAAAGGGTGGCGCGACGCAGGCCTTCCGACGGAACAGGGGTAAACTTTTAGGCGTCTAAATGACCTAGCGTCATCGCACGTAAAGGCTCAATCCCACTTTTTTCGACACACTACAGCGAATCCTGTATAGGAACTGAAACCTAGCTCATACCCGGTAAGTTCTCCCGAGGAAATTTTCGATTGGATTTGCGCAGGTATTGTGTGAGCGCCTGCCGCGACTTTGTCCATCGCCGATGGATTGACGGTCTGGCTCGCCCGCCTTTACTCTCATCCAGAACTGGAAATTTGGCTGGGGCGGAAGGATTCGAACCTTCACCGTCCTCATTAACAGTGAGGTGTCCTACCAGTTGGACCACGCCCCAATTCTTTTTTATATTAGCATGCAGCCGCGGACTTACTGCACACGCATACCCTCGGTGGGGAACCAATTCTGAAGGGAAGACAAATCCGCCGCCCGGCCCGCAACGTTTGTTTCTCTCAACAATCTCATTGAAGTTTTTTAATTTGGCTCTTTAACTCTCCGACTTCGGCTTGCAATGATTCAACCGCCAAGCACAGCTCCGACAGGCCGTTGAGCAAGTCCCACTGTGCTGAGTCTTGGTGTTGGCTGGTATGTTTCTTGGCGTCATCAAAAATTTGTTTCGCAACGTCAACATGGGATGGCATTTCACACCTCGGATGAATCTCTTGTCTAACTAAACGGTATACTCCATTCCGGCAAGGAATGTTGCCTAAATGTTGGGCAGCCTCCATCAGCGCCTTCGGTCGGCGTGTTCCACTTTGGCCATGCTTGTGTGATTCAATACCAACATCGTTCTCTAGGAGCGCTATTCAATCAGCAATCACCTAGCCATCGAGAAGCGCATGAGGACCTGAAGCAAATGAAGCGATGGGTAACCGTAATTTGTTTTTTTGGTTTACTGCTCTGGATTAGCGGATGCGGTGCCGCGCCAGACCCGGGCGTGCCAGAAATACCGCGTGGCGAGATGCCCAGCGCGGCAAAAAGCGCCCAGAACGGTCCGCCCGACGACGGTACGCGATATGATCTCGCGCGCGACGAGACGCGCGGCGGACACACCCTCGAAAAACATGTGGGCCGTTCCGACCAGGAACTTCGCGAGCGATTGGACCGGGAACAAAACATTTCCGCGGCTTCCACGTGGACCAATCGCGAACTAGCCGAAGAAACAGTGGCCCAGGCTTTGCGCGCGGAGCATGACAAAATTGCCCGTTGGGAAGAGCGAGGCTACCGCCGGCCGAATCTGGCGCTGCATTTTGACGCTGGCCGCGTGATCGGACGAAGTATGAGGCATGGAGATGAGAGTTCGTCCCCCGCCACCGAAGCGGTTATTGTTTTGAAAGCTGATGGCCCAAATAACTTCTATGTGTTAACCAGCTATCCCGAGGACCGGCGATGACGCGACAGAAAAAGGAAAAAGTGGCCGAGTTTGACCCCAACGAATTTCCAGTACTTAAAGAATTTTTCTCCGGCTACCTGCATGAAGATTTCAACGACGAATACGGGTCCGCGCCGGGTGCAGCCAGGGCATTTCGCGGAGACGCCAGTCCTGAAGAGTCCGCCCAAGCGTGCCAGGAGTGGACAAAACTACGCCAGATTTTGACAGGCCGCTCGATACCGGAGGTGCAAACCTCGCTGCAAAAATTGGGTGGCGCTTGGCGGCCACAGGATTGGGACGAGTTCCATAGCTTGGATGCAGCGTTCACCGGGAAGATGCAGAAACCGTCCAGCTAAAATCACTAGTCTGTCGCTGCACTGGAAACGTCCCCGATATGCGATCCAGCCCTTAGGCAGGTTCTCCCGGAATATCTAAGTACGTCATACAAATTCCTTCTAACTAATCCTCCATTTTTGAATCAGACGTATTGTCGTGACACATTTCTCAAAATTCGAACTTATCGTTGTCTTCAACCGATATTTCGGTGAACAAATTACTGCATACTTTGTTGCATTCCAGAATGTTTTGGTGGACACTATCGCGTTAACGGACCCGGGCATGCACTTCCCGGACAGAGTTGTGGACGCCCAGGTAGCCGTTTCCCATTCGGTGCGTTCCCACACTCACGTACAAAATTGACATGGCCCAGATTTTTCACCGCAGCGCCAATTCCATCGCTCGATTCAGTCTTCTATTTGCTGTTTTGGCGGTGACGTTGGGGCTTACCGGCATCTTGATGTTCGCACGCGCTCCTTATTACACCCGCCAAAATATCGTGCGCGATCAACCCATCCAGTTCAGCCACAAACATCACGCCGGTGACGATGGCATTGATTGTCGCTATTGTCACAGCGGCGTGGAAACTTCTGCGCAAGCTGGTATCCCCCCCACCAAGACCTGTATGAATTGTCACTCGGTGTTGTTCAAAGACGCCGCTTACCTGGAACCGGTGCGCGAAAGCTATCGCACCGATAAATCGATTGTGTGGGTAAAGGTCCACAGGCTACCGGATTTCGTATATTTCAATCACAGCATTCACGTGAATAAGGGTATTGGCTGCTCGTCCTGTCATGGGCAGGTCGATCAGATGCCTCTCATGTTTCAGGCCAAACAATTGACCATGAGTTGGTGTCTGGATTGTCACCGCAATCCTGAGAGGAATTTGCGGCCACACGATCAAATCACCAATATGAGTTGGCAACCGCCCGCCAATCAGGCCGAAATCGGCGAACAGTTAGCGGTGCAAAATCATCTTCGCAGCACGCTAGACTTGACCAACTGCTCAACCTGTCATCGTTAATGGACGGTATGCGAGAGAACGAAAACACCGACGCGAAATTGCACCGCCTGACAGACAAACATCATGAACATCATGATGCGCACGATCATGATCACGACCATGAGCGCGACGCAACGAATAAAGCGGATGGCGTGAATGACAACGTCATGCAGGTGCACCAACTCGATCTGGCGGCGGTACGCGAAAAACTCAAATCTAAAACCGGCAGGCAATATTGGCGCACTTTGGAAGAGCTTGCCGCCGATCCGCGATTCGAACAATTGCTGCACCGCGAATTTCCGCGCCAGGCGTCGGAGTGGGATGAGTCGGTCGATCGTCGCGATTTCCTGAAATTGATGGCCGCCTCGCTCGCCTTTGCTGGCCTGTCAGGCTGTGGCATAGCTCCCGAAGAGCACATCATTCCTTACGTAACTCAGCCTGAGGGCTTGGTTCTGGGTAGGCCGCAGTTGTACGCCACCGCCATGCCTTTCGGTGCCGACGCTATTGGCGTACTCGTCGAAAGCCATGAGGGCCGGCCCACCAATATCCAGGGCAATCCCGATCATCCCTCCAGTCGCGGCGCGATCGATTCCTTTGTGCAGGCTTCCATCCTCGATTTATATGATCCCGACCGAGCACAGGTTCCCGCTCAGCTGGGCGCGGTCAGCTCGCTGTCAGCGTTTCGGGACGCGGCGCAAGCCACCGCCGCAGCCATGAAAACGATGAATGGCGAGGGCTTCCGCATCCTGACCGGCACAGTTACTTCGCCGCTTGTGAGCGGCCAGATTCAAGCGCTCACCAAGCTATACCCAAAGACTAAATGGCATCAATGGGAGCCAGCCGGAAATGACGGCGCGCGTGAAGGTTCGCGAATGGCCTTTGGACGTTACGTCAATACCGTCTACCGCCCAGAAAAAGCCGAGGTGATCCTCTCCTTGGACGCGGATTTCATGGCCGAAGGACCCGGCCACATCCGCTACATGAAGGAATTTTACCGCCGCCGCAAATTGGAAGATGAATCCTCGGAGATGAACCGGCTGTATGTCGTGGAGCCGACGCCGTCAATCACCGGCGCCAGTGCGGATCATCATTTGCCGCTGCGTTCCAGCGATGTCGGATTATTCACTCGAGCGCTGGCCGCCAAAATCGGATTGGGCGGCACTGCGGAAATGCCTCCTGCGGCGCAGCATTGGCTCGAGACCGTTCGCGGGGAGTTGCAAGCGCATCGCGCCGCTTGCCTGGTTATTCCCGGTGAACATCAGCCTGCGGAGATTCATGCCCTGGCTCACGCAATGAACGCGGCGCTGGGAAACGTCGGCCACACTGTTTATTACACCGACCCTGTGGAAGCGACGCCGGCCAATCAATTGGAATCGCTGCGCAACCTATGCGATGACATGGCCGCAGGCACCGTCGACACTTTGCTGATTGTCGGCGGGAATCCCGTCTACGACGCTCCACACGATTTTGATTTCGCGACCAAGCTCAAAAAAGTCCGCAACGTAATTCATCTGAGCTCTCACTTTGATGAAACCGCTGAGTATTGCCAGTGGCACATACCCGAGTCGCACTATCTGGAAGCCTGGGGCGATGCGCGCGCCTTCGACGGCACCTTAAGCATCGTCCAGCCGTTAATCGCTCCGCTGTACAACACCATCTCCGCGTACGAGTTTCTCGCGGCCTTCAGCGACAAGCCCGGCATCACCGCTTACGACGCGATGCGCGAACACCTCAAGACTTCGCATCCTGGCGCCGACTTTGAAAAATTCTGGCGCAAGTCGCTGCACGACGGCGTGGTCGCCAACACCTCGTTAAATCCAATTAGCGTCGCCTCCGCCGCCACCTTGCCGGCCACCAATCCCACAAGTACCGATGCACTCGAATTTATTTTCCGCCCTGACCCCAGCGTTTACGACGGGCGCTTCGCGAACAACGGCTGGCTGCAGGAACTGCCCAAGCCGCTCACTAAATTGACGTGGGACAACGCCGCGATGGTCAGCCCTAAAACCGCGGAAAAACTTGGGTTGGGACAGAAAGTCGGTGCACGCGGCGGCGAGCACGGCAAAATCCTTAGCGATGTCATCGACATTTCTCTTTCCGGCAGCAAAGTAACAGCCGCCGCATGGATCGTGCCCGGGCAAGCCGACGGCGTCGTGGTCCTCCCCTTGGGTTACGGACGCAAAAAGGCCGGTTACACCGGCTCCAACAAGGGATTCAATGCCTACGCAGTGCGCAGTTCCTACGCCATGTGGGCTGCGACGGGCGGCAGCGTCAGGAAAACCGGCGACGATTATCCGATGGCCTGTACGCAATACCACTTCAACATGGAAGGCCGGAAAATCCTGGCCAGCGGCACATTGGACGAATACAAACAAAATCCTGCCTTCGCGCACAAAGAAGACGAGCAGCCGCCCAAGGAACTCACGCTGTACAAGGAGTTCGCCTATCCCGGCTATGCCTGGGCCATGGCCATTGATCTCAACAGTTGCAATGGATGCAACGCCTGCGTAGTTGCTTGCCAGTCCGAAAATAATATTCCCGTCGTCGGCAAAGACCAGGTGATGCGCGGCCGCGAAATGCATTGGATTCGCATCGATCGTTACTACCTGGCCGAAACCGCCACCAATGATCCGAGCACCAATACGAACGACGCGCTCGCCAATCCCGAAACCTTTTTCCAGCCAGTCCCGTGCATGCAGTGCGAAAACGCGCCCTGCGAACAGGTTTGCCCTGTGGGAGCAACGGTACACAGCGCCGAAGGTCTGAATGACATGACCTACAACCGCTGCATCGGTACGCGCTACTGTTCGAACAACTGTCCCTACAAAGTTCGACGTTTTAATTTCCTGCGCTTTCAGGATTGGGAAACGCCACAACTGAAGCTGCTGCGCAATCCGGAAGTCACCGTCCGCAGCCGCGGAGTCATGGAAAAGTGCACCTACTGCGTGCAGCGCATCAACACCGTGCGCATTGACGCCGAGAAAGAAAATCGCCCCATCCGCGATGGAGAAATCGTCACCGCTTGCCAGGCTGCATGCCCCAGCGAAGCCATTATTTTCGGAAACGCCAACGATTCTTCCACGCGGGTCGCCAAGCTGAAAGCCCAGCAGCGCAATTATTCCATCCTGGGCGAGCTGAACGCCCGTCCGCGCACAACGTATCTCGCTGCGGTGCGTAATCCCAATCCTGATCTCTCGCCGTCCTCAACGGAGAAAGCATGAGCGTCGCGCAACCGCCCATCAAGTCTCCGGAGATTCCGATCCTTGGACCGGGCCATACCTATGAGACCGTAACCGAGCAGATCAGCTCCGCAGTTTTAACTCGTCCGACAACTTTGGGCTGGTTCGCAGGTTTCGCTTTGGCATTTTCCGTCCTGGGCATGCTGACCGTCGCGGTCGGCTGGCTGATTATCAAAGGCGTCGGAATTTGGGCCATCAACATTCCCATCGGTTGGGGATTCGCCATCGTCAATTTCGTGTGGTGGATCGGTATCGGCCACGCGGGTACCCTGATTTCCGCCATTCTTTATTTGCTCAACCAACAGTGGCGCACTTCCATCAACCGTTTCGCGGAAGCCATGACCCTCTTCGCCGTAGCGTGCGCCGGCTTATTTCCGCTGATTCACACTGGCCGTCCGTGGATGGCTTATTACATGTTCCCGTACCCCAGCACCATGGGGATCTGGCCGCAATTCCGCAGCCCACTTATTTGGGACGTTTTCGCCGTGTCCACTTACGGCACAGTTTCGCTGCTGTTTTGGTTCGTCGGCCTCATTCCGGATTTGGCGACCCTTCGCGATCGCGCGACCGTCGGTTGGAAACAAAAAACCTTCGGATTGCTGGCCATGGGCTGGCGCGGTTCCGCGCGGCACTGGCACCGCTATCAGTCGGCCTACTTATTGCTTGCCGGGTTGGCCACCCCGCTGGTTTTGTCGGTGCACACCGTAGTGAGCTTTGATTTCTCGATTGCCATCGTTCCGGGCTGGCATACCACTATTTTCCCACCATACTTCGTGGCCGGCGCGATTTATTCCGGCTTCGCTATGGTGCTGACCATCGCCATTCCACTCCGCAAGTATTATCACTTCGAAGATTTCATCACCATGCGCCACCTCGAAAACATGGCCAAGGTGATGCTCGCCACTGGTTTGATCGTGGCTTACGGCTATTTCTTTGAATTTTTTATGTCCCTCTACAGCGGCCAGAAATTCGATGTCTTTCTCGTACAACAGCGGCTGCATGGGCCGTATTCCCACTTCTATTACGCCTTGATCCTTTGCAATATTTTGACCCCGCAACTGTTGTGGATACGCGCTATGCGTACCAACACCACGGTTCTGTTCCTTATGTCCATCGTCGTGAATATCGGTATGTGGCTGGAACGCTTCGTGATCGTGGTGATCAGCCTTACGCGCGATTTCATGCCTTCCGCGTGGGGCCGCTACTCTCCGACCGTTTGGGATTGGGCCACTTTTATCGGTACCCTTGGTCTGTTCACCACTTTGATTTTCTTGTTCGTGCGCGTGCTTCCCGCTATTTCCATTGCCGAAATGCGTGAGCTGGTTCTCCATGAAGAGGAGCACGAGTAATGGAACAACACCGCTCCCACCTTTACGGCGTCATGGGTGAGTTTGAAAACGCGAAACACTTTCTCCATGCGGTAGCCAAAGTTCGTGATGCCGGATACCGCAACATGGACGCCTACGCCCCATTTCCCCTGGAAGGTTTGTCTGAAGCGATGGGCTTGCGCCGTTCCTGGGTGCCGCTGGTAACCTTGCTGGGCGGCCTCGGCGGCGGCTTAACCGGCTTTGGCTTCCAGTATTGGGTCAACGTATTTGCTTATCCCATGAATATCGCCGGCCGCCCTCTCAATAGCTGGCCTGCATTCATACCGGTCACCTTCGAATTAACAATTCTCGGCGCCGCCACCTTTGCTGTCTTCGGAATGCTGGCGATGAACAAGCTGCCGCATCCCTACCATCCGGTTTTTAATGTGGCGCGATTTGCTGCCCGCGCCAGCACCGATCGATTCTTCATCTGCATCGAGGCTACCGATCCAAAATTCAGTGTGGCGGAGAGCGCCAGGTTTTTACAAAGCCTCGAGGCCGTGCACGTCACTGAGGTGATCGAAGAAGACGGCCCGCTGGAGCACGGTCATGCGTAGCGCTCCGCCATTGCGGCTTTCCGAGCGGATGCTTTGGCTCACAGGCGTTGTCGCGGCTCTTTTTATGATTTCCGGTTGCGACCATCTTCACCAGGACATGGGGAATCAGCCTAAAAACAAACCCCTTTCGCCCTCTGATTTTTTCGCGGATGGGCGTTCCGTGCGCACGCCGGTGGAAAACACCGTTTCACGCAGCTCCATGGACAACGATCAATTGATGGTCACCAAAGACTCCACGAATTTTCCCATGCCGGTTAACGACGCCCTTCTCGAGCGCGGCCAGGAGCGCTACAGAATTTTCTGCTCACCCTGTCACGGCATTCAGGGCGACGGCAACGGCATGATCGTTATGCGCGGCATGAAGCGTCCGCCAACCTATCACCAGGATCGCTTGCGGCAAGCGCCCAATGGCTACATCTACGACGTAATCACCAATGGCTTCGGTCAGATGTACAACTATGCGGCGCAAGTTCCGCCGCGTGACCGCTGGGCCATCGTGGCGTACGTGCGAGCGCTGCAACTTTCTCGCAACGCACGCGCCGCGGATTTGCCGGCAGAAGATCGCGAAAAATTAAACTCAGGAGGCACCACGAAATGACGGCGCAGGAATACAGAACGCCGGATAGCGTGGGCCGCCTGCAACGCACTGCCATGGTGGCCGGCGGAATTGCTCTGCTTCTGGGCATTTTCGGCGCGGTAAAATCGCCCCAAATTTTCTTCCCCTCGTACCTGATGGCCTATTTGCTGGTGCTCGGCCTCGCGCTCGGCTCCCTCGGATTGTTGATGCTGCAACATCTCACCGGCGGCCACTGGGGCATAATCATTCGACGCCCGCTCGAGTCCGCCACTCGCACGCTGCCATTGC
>JAUTXJ010000006.1 GCA_030838075.1 Acidobacteriaceae bacterium | reverse complement strand
TTCGCATCGCGCACTGGTGAGTTTCGTTCCTCGGCTCGAGTGGCCTACTGCCAACCACTGCAAGGCGACGGCTTTGCAGTTGGGGTGGAGTTCCTGGAAGCCAATGGACGATGGGTTGTTTAATTCTAAAAACGCTTGACGTATTCGGCAGGCGGATAGGGGGGGACCGCTGGAAAAAGGGAAAAACAGTAAACTAGCGCAAATTTGTACTGAGCTTTAAGCGTCGCGACTAGCAATAAACGTCCGGCGCTTTTTGCTTTTATGTGTTGGTTATTCTCGATTCAAAATGCCGCCTCAGGATGGCCTTCACGCCGGTTTGCTCGCATGAGAGTTGGCGAGGCGCGAATCCAGTTTATCGCGAGCAACTTCACGATAAACCTTCTTCATCTCTTCCACCATATGATCGCAGGAAAATATTTTCGCGATGCGTTCGCGGCCAGCTGCTCCCATGCCTCGGGCAAATTCTCTGTTTTGCAGTAGCCGCGTCACGGCCTTGACTATGCCCTCGACGTTCCCCTGTTCCACGAGTAATCCACTTTTTTCGTTCTCAATAATCTCTCCGAACGCGCAACATCGAAACGCGATGGAGGGAACTTCATAGCTCATCGCCGCCAACAGGGAAGTCCCCAGCCCCTCAAAAGACGAAGGAAACAGAAACACATCCAGGGCCGGATACACCGACTCGATGTCGGTGACGAATCCAGCAAAAATCACAGCCTGGTGAACTCCGAGTTCTCTCGCCAAGGTTTCCAGCATTGGCCTACTCGGGCCGTCACCCGCGAGCAACAACCGGCAGCCGCCATATTCTTTGCGCAACTGGGCGAGAGCTCGAATCAATAATTCATGCCCTTTGTCGGGAGACAAAACACCCACGGATCCCAACAGCGGCGATTCTCTAGCCACTCTCGCATCGTCAGCGACACCCGCGACACCCCAACGCATGCGAGCCAGATGGGGCGACTGCGCTCGCGGGTTAGCAGGGATTTCTACTCCTTCATAGACTACGGAGATGTTTTCTTTTGGAGCCCCTGAGTCCATCAACTGCTCGGCAACCCATTGTGAGATTGCCACGATTCTTGCCGCAGCTTTGTAGCGCGCGCGTGCCAGGACGGTCTTCGCCAACGGATATCCGACGCGTCTCGAAATCACAAATGCTGCTCTGCGATGCGCTCCCGCCAGCCAAGCAGCCGTTACAGCATGCGCCTCATTGGCGTGCACGACATCGAATGAACCGCTGGTCGTAAGAGCTCGAATCTTTAGCGCTGCCGAGATCCGTGCCGCTCGGGGCGTAACGAAATGCACTTTCATGCGCCTTCGTGCAGCTCGTCTGCCTAAAGCGGAACCTTTCACGGTCATCAATTCCGCGCAGTCGCCTCGCGCATTCAAGCCTTTCAGTAACAGAAATGCCTGGTTCTGACCGCCACGCCATTCCTTTTCGAGATCCACAAGCAGAATGTTCACGAAGTGGGCCTGCGCTCGCGTTCCAACTTTTTTGTTTGGATTAGTTTTCCCAGCTTCGCGTATTTCAGGCGTACTGACCGCGCCGCCATTTTGGCGATAAGGGCGCCCCGATATCCATCCAGAAAACCGCCGCGTAGAATAAAGGTGTAAAACCAACGCCACGGGGCGGCCAACAGCTTAGCCGTCCGCCACTGCCGTTTGCCCTCCCAGTGCATTTGCTGAGCTGCGAGTCCCGCGTACTTCTCTACCTTTGCTTTGTGTTCCTCGAAAGTGCGTACCGTGTAATGCAGCAAATCACCATGGAGCCTGCCTGGCGGTCCGACGAAGCGCACCGATTCGTGAATGATTCCCGAAAATCGTGCTTCATCGCGATTGTAGAGGCGGCGCTGAAAGTCGGGATACCAGCCAGAATGGTTGATCCACGCACCCAGGTACCACGTTTTTCTGGCCACTTCATAAACCGGAAATTTTGGTTCTGATTTTTTCCAAGCCAGCAATGAAGTTTGCAGCGCGCTGCTTAATTCTTCATCGGCATCCACGGAAAAAATCCACTCATTTTGCGCGCACTCTGCTGCAAAGTTCTTTTGTTCGCCGTAACTCGACCACTCGCGAAAGTGAAGAGTAGCGCCGTATTCTCGAGCGAGTTCCTCGGTGCGGTCTATGCTCCCGGAATCCACGATGACAATTTCGTCGACAACCCCCGCCAGTGACGCCAGCGCGCGCGGCAGATTATGCTCTTCATTATAAGTAATGAGGCAAGCAGAGATGCGGTTCATGAGCAGGCAGCCCCTACTGTGCTACGATTACCCGTTCCAAACAAGTGAGGAAAACGTTCGTGCCGGATCATATTTCACGCAAAGAATTGAAGCATGACAAGATCAAAGAGACATTGGAACATGGGGCTGAGGCCGTATATTCCCATAGTCAGCTGACACTGGCGGTTTTACTGGTAATACTGGTGGCCGCCTGCGTTTACGGTGGCTGGCGAATTTACCACGACCGAAAAACCGCGGAAGCTGGCGCGGCCTTCGACGCGGCGCAAAAAGTTTATAGCGCTCGGGTCGGCGCACCAGCGCCTAACGAGCCAGTCGATCCTAGCGAGCCCACTTTCCCCGACGAAGCGGCTCGCGCACGGGAGGCTTCCCGGCGCTTCACCGAGGTGGCCAATAAATATTCCAGCACCAATCCGGGCAAGCTGGCGCGCTACTACGATGCGTTGTGCCTTGAAGATCTGGAGCAACATAACCAGGCTCTAGAGGAGCTTAAAAAAGTCAGTGAGAGCGGTGACAAGGAACTGTCCGGCATGGCGCAATACCAGATCGGGATAATCGATGCGCGCACCGGCAAGCCTGATGAAGCCATAAAAATCTACCGAACCCTTGCGGACAAGAAACTGGTGTTCGTTCCCCGGCCGCTGGTATTACTCGAACTGGCCAGCGTTTTGCGGCAGAGCAAGCCTCAGGAAGCCGTCACCGTATATCAACAAATCAAACAGGAATTTCCGGATTCGACGATTTCCGAAGAAGCGGATCGCGGGCTCGGTACTCTAGCGCCAAAGTCCTGAAGCCTGAAGCTAATTTTAGCGAGACAATTTGGTTGTTTTGAAAAATTCTCAGGCGACCTTCTAGCATCGTGAGATGAACAATCAATCCTCCAGTACTTACACGGCGGAGCCTTTCATCGAAACTCAACACAACATTCCGCCGAGCGCTCCGTGGGCGATGAATGTCCAGAATTCGCGCGGCCGTCGGTACGCGGAGCCTGCGCATCCCTACCGCAACGACTACGTCCGCGACCGCGACCGCATTGTTCACGCGCGCGCCTTTCGCCGTCTGGAAGCCAAGACGCAGGTTTTTACCATGCGGTTCTCTGATCATTTTCGCAATCGCTTGACGCACACCATCGAAGTTGCGCAAATCGCCCGAACCGTTGCGGACGCCTTGGGATTAAACGCAGGGCTAGTGGAGGCGCTCGCGCTTGTTCATGACATTGGCCATCCGCCATTTGGCCATGCTGGAGAACACAAACTCGATGAACTGATGCGCGCTCACGGTGCGGGCTTCAATCACAATCTCCACGCGCTTCGGATCGTCGAGCATTTCGAACAACGTTACCTGGATTTTCCCGGTCTCAACCTGACATTTGAGGTTCGCGAAGGCATCGTGAAGCATTCGCGCGATTATCGCCCTGCGGATTTCCCGGAACTTGGCGAATATCTTCTCGATTTGCGCCCCACTCTCGAAGCTCAACTCATCGATTGCGTCGACGAAATCGCGTATGATACCGCCGATCTGGATGATGCGCTGGAAGCCGGCCTTCTCGACGTCAGGGCTCTGTGCCAGGATGTTGCGTTTTTTGGCGCTACTTATGCCGCGGTCGAAAAAGAGCATCCGACGGCCCGTGACAAGTTGAAATTTAACGAAGCCCTGAAGCAGGTCCTCAATTTTCTGGTCACCGATTTAATTGAAACGACTCAGGCGCGTGTTCGCGATGCAGGCGTGGCCGTTGTTGAAGATATTCGACGTGCGCCGCAACGCCTTGCGGAATTCAGCAAAGAGGGCTTAAAACTCAGTCGCGAGCTGAAGAGTTTTCTTTTCGCCCACGTATACAGTCATCCCGCAATCACAGAAGACCGCGACCGCTCGGTGCGCTGCCTTGAGCAGCTTTTTAAATATTATTATTCGTCGCCAGCATCCATGCCTGGAGCCTATGAAGATGCGGCGACACAGTCGTCTCGCGCCATTGTTGTTTGCGATTATATTGCCGGTATGACGGATCAGTTCTTGCTTCGCCAGCATCACGAACAATTTGGTCTTGGCGATTTATAAAAGGATGGGATGAGCGACGCTAGCCAGTATAAAAGGTCGGGGAAAATAGCCTATCGTCCAAATGTATCGCACGAGGAAATTTGCCCGCTTTCAAATCCTCTGCGGAACCACGACACCCGCTGCTCCGACGTGCCATGTGTAAACGTATCAGGGCTCACATGCCCGGTAGCCTGCTTCTGCAAGCGATCATCCCCAACCGCCGCCGCCGCGCCCAGTGCCGAATCGATGTCGCCCGGTTCCAATAGACCACGCTGTTGCGTGGTTTGCGCCCAAATACCCGCGAAGCAGTCCGCCTGCAATTCCAGTTTCACCGACAGTTGATTTTTGGCTCGAGGATTTTGCTGCACCATCCGCTGTTCTTGACCCTCAATGCCCAGAATTTTTTGTACGTGATGTCCGATCTCGTGCGCGAGAACATACGCTTGCGCGAACTGACCAGGGGCCCCGAAACGGCGCTTCAACTCGTCGTAAAAATCCAGGTCGATGTAAACCTTCTCATCCTGCGGACAATAAAATGGACCGGTAGCCGCCTCGGCGCCCCCGCAACCAGACTGAATGGCGTCGCGAAATAGCACCAACTTGGCGTGACGATAAGGTTTGTTCTCTTGCTCCGGGAGGACAGTCGCCCATGTTTTTTGCGTGTCATCCAGAACGAAGGACACAAACTGCACCAGAGGCTTTTCCGCTTCATCGCGGGGGGAGGTGCCGCGCGGCCGGTTCGGCTCGCTAACCGATGAGGGTGCCGGTGAACCACCGCCACTAAGAAGAGCAAAAAAATTTGTTTTGAAAACGAAACTGAGGATCAGCAGGATGATCGCGCCACCGATGCCAATATGCATTCCGCCGAATTGAAACCCGCCACCGCCGCCAGTATCGTCGCGGCGATCTTCGATGTCCGGGCTTTCGCCGCCAGGAGTCCACTTCATTACAATCTCCTTCTACCGGGCAAGAGAATAGTAGCATGCGAAACTAATCGATAAATCGATGCTGCAAAAAAAAGGTGGAGATTTTCTCTCCACCTTTTTACTCCACTGTCATGAAGCACTCGCACTCGTTCTTAGAAACGGATGATCGGCCCAAAGGTCGCCTTCAAATTGTGGTGCGTATTGTCGTTGAAATACATTTCGTCTCCGATATCCAGCCGCAGTCCGATAGGCCCGAGATGCCCTTCCAGACCGCCACCGGCATAGAAAGTCCCCATCACGTTATTGTCGCGCAGACCGGAGACTGAGCTCGCAAACGTTCCAAATGTCGCGGGAGAATTATCCAGGCGGAAATTGATAAGCCCGCCTTTAGCGGTAACAAACGGCTGAATTGCGTGTCGACCCAGGTTAATGCGCGGCCCAAACAGGCCATGAATCACCCGCAAATTGGTGCGCTGCACTATTACCGTGCCGGTCGAATTGTCGACGAAACCTTCGGTGAAGGCTCTGCTGAAGTCGTAAGACATTTCGGCTTCGAGTTTCAGACGCTTATAGGCCACGAACGACGCGCGACCGCCTACACCTAACAAGTCCGTGTCGGTCTGGGACAGCCGAAAATAATCGGCGAAAACGCCGACTTGTACATGCTCGTTCTCCTGCGCGAATGCACCAGGCACGGCCCATCCTGCAACAAACAAAAGTAAAAATGCGACCCGTTTCATACCAGTTCTCCTAACGGCTAAATGGAATTAACACCCACACCCGAGCAAAGTTGCGGTTGATTTGCCCCGTCGTTTGGATGAAACCGCTCGAACGCGGGTTGCTGGAAGACCAAAAAATGTGACGAAACAAAGTTAAATAAATAGCGTTTTTACATGGTTTTCCTCGTATTTCTACGGGGTAAGCTGTAGAAAACGGCGTTGGATTAACATTTATGGTTGAACACGACTGTTAGCTGGCGGCTCTCAAAAAATGGCCGCGTGTTCTAGTGTGACCCCTCAGGGTGATTTACGAAACTTCGGCCCGATCTGGGGTGTCAATGCGGATTTCCGTCAAGTCCGAAAGCAAATTGGCGGCCCAGCGATATATATTGTGTTCGCGGACGTGCATGCGCATGTGATGCATGCGAGAGGCTTGTTGTTCCTCAGGCATGTCCACAGCACGATGAATGGCCTCGGCCAGTTGCTGAACATCGTAAGGATTAATCAACAGTGCGTCGCCAAGCTCGAGCGCGGCACCCGCAAAGGTGCTCAGAATGAGCACGCCGCGTTCGTCATCGCGCGCAGCGATAAATTCCTTGGCTACCAGATTCATTCCGTCGTGTAGAGAAGTTACCAGGCACACCGAGGCCGCGCGGTAATACCGATCGATTTCTTCATGAGAGTGATGTTTTCGCAGAAAGACAATCGGTCGCCATCGACCTGTTTGGCCATTTTGGAATCTCGCGTTGATACGATCCGCTTCCGCACTCACTTCATCGAGAAATTGTCGATAGCGCTCGATATCCGTGCGGCTGGGTGCGCCAATCTGCACAAATGTAAAACGTCGTTGATACGCGGGATTTAGTTCCAGAAAACGCTCGATGCCGCGAAAGCGCTCGATAATTCCTTTGGTGTAATCCACACGGTCTACGCCTACGCCCAGCAAGCTAGCTTCAATGCCCAGCTCCGCGCACAGTGCGGCGCGTTCTTCACCGGCGTTACGCGAGTCGTTAATGGTGCGCGTCTGCTCAGGAAACGCAACGCTGATCGGATACGGCCGCACTCGCGTAACACGGCCTTGCCGATTCACCGCAAAGCGGTCCCACTCAGTCAATGCTTCTACCGCTCGATCAACCGTGGACAGAAAGTTATTGCAATGAGTCTGCGTGTGAAAACCAATCAGGTCCGCCCCGAGCAAGCCATCGATCAGCTCGCGCTGCCACGGACAAATTCCGAACACTTCCGCATTCGGCCACGGAATATGCCAGAAAATTGCTACGCGCGCATCAGGACGGGCTTCCTTCACCATTCGCGGCAGGAGCGCGAAGTGATAATCCTGCGCCAGCAGGATGGGCGATTCCGTACCTTCCATTTCGTCGAGCACCGCGTTGGCAAAGTGCCGGTTTGCCTGCTGGTAGTATAGCCAGTCGTCCGGA
Source organism: Acidobacteriaceae bacterium (assembly GCA_030838075.1). Lineage (GTDB taxonomy): Bacteria > Acidobacteriota > Terriglobia > Acidiferrales > UBA7541 > Acidiferrum. Next base: position 2,070 of record JAUTXJ010000006.1, on the reverse strand, counting down.
CGAAAAACGGGGCGTGTATGCGCGATATGGCAAAGGGGCCACAATCCTTCGTTGGCGAATCCCTGGTAGTAGCCTTTCTCTTCTTCTGCCGTCAGCCACACGCGCCGCAGGTTATAGCTAGGCCGGTCGGGAGGGACGCGCAAGCGATCGTGCGAATCCACGGTCTGGCGATCTGCGCTGCCTGCCCCGTGTGCGATCCACGTTCCGTCGCAGGCCAGCAGCACCGGTTCCAGAGCGGTAACCAATCCACTGGCAGGAACGATTACGCTCACGGAACGATTTTCGTTCAGTACATGCATATACGGTTCGCGATTGGAAACCACGAAAAGTGGCTGGCCCTTCAATTTGTTTCGCAGGCTTACGCGCAGGCGCTCAGAAGTCCATTGCGAAGCATTGGTGTCGCGCAAACGTGCCTCTTTTTCAGCGGAAGCACGCGCTGCGTTTAAATCACGCGCCAAATGGGTTACTTCGTGGTGCAATTGATCGAATATTTCCCCCTCGGGAAGCGTCGGCGGCGCGTGTGATTGCCCGGTGCGCAGCGTACGAAGCCATTTGGCCGTGCGCGTTAATGGATTGGTGAACGTCCAGCGCACCAGCACCATTGCCAGCGCAGTAATCAGCAAAGTTTGAATCAGCGCCGTGAGCAGAGCATCGCGCAGGGTGTGCGACAACTGAACATCTATGTAGGTGGTGTCGTGATAAAGCGCCAGCACGCCAGCCGGTTTGGCATTGTTATGCAAAGGCAGCGCGTAAATGTGCATGGGCTGCCCCTCAACCTTTAGAAACTGGCCATAACCAGAGTCTTTTTCCGCGGCATGTGTAGCGGTCGCCGGCCGCGATTTAAAAACCGGCGCCAATCCCGGTGTGAGGGCCAGCGCGTTACCACCCGTGTCATACACGGCTACGCCCTGCAAGTGTTCGCGTTGACCGAAACGATCGACCAGCCTTTGCAGATTTTTCTCTCGCCCGTGGTCGAGGAGGGGCTCAACGCTTTCCTGCAGGCTTTCGCCAAGTATTTCCGCGCGGCGAGAAAGGTCGTTGCGCAAGATGCGCCGTTCGGTGCGGACCTGGTAACCGGCAAACAGCAAGGAAATGACAGCTACGCTGATAATTAAAGGCAGGACAATCTTCAGCGTCGTGCGCAAATTAGCTCCTCAACCCGGGTGCGAAACGCGCGCGCCGATTCTCACTGGCCGCCGAAAATGGCCGGTAGCATCACAAGCGCTGGGACAAGTATCTTAATCCAAAAGTCAGGCGCCTTGCACGGCGTCATCAGTCGTCAATTGATAGTCCAAGATATGTTAGTAAGGCGAATCGCCCTGGCAGCGCGTCTCTAGGGGTTGGTTTGCGTTGGAAAAACCTTGGTCGCTTTCTGCGTGAATTCGAATCGCAGCAACCATTCGCTCGCTGCGTTGCGCCCGTCCACTTGCGGCGGCGTGAAGGTCCAGCGGCGTGCTACTTGCACAGCTTGATCGCCGAAAAACTTGCTGGAAAAATTGTCCAAATCAGCGCTGGTCACTTTACCGGCGTCGTCAACGTGAACTTTTACACCCACGCGAACCGTTCCTTGTATGGTCTCGCGAGCGCGCTGTGAGATATCGGGCACCACTTGGTATAGCACCGCCCCGCGAGCCGGATTTGTTTGGACCACTTTCGGAAAATTGGCTGCTGGTCGGCCTTCCGCAGCGTCAACCGAGCGGCTTGAAACCGGGTTTACAGCGCCACTCGAGGAAACTGTTTCGCGCGCTGCGGAATTCTTCTCCCGTGCGGCTTGTTTTTCTGCCGCGCGTTTTTCGGCCTTGGTTTGGGTGGGCAGAGGTAAAACTGGCGCTGTTCCAGTGGTGGGAGGCGTTAAAGACGACGGTGCCGAAGCGGTTGATGGCTCTACGGTAGCTGCTTGCGGTTGCAACTGAGAAAAACGATTTAGCACGCGCGGCGCCAGCAGTATCGCGCCCAGCAATACCATCGCGGCAACCAGGGGAATTACTACGCGAGATTTGCGCGGGGTTGACCTGACTGTTGTGTCACGATCCGGCGAAGCGGGAAGCAAGGTATGTGGGAGCAACGAAA